>CAKKRN010000033.1 GCA_919902745.1 Syntrophaceae bacterium
TATGAAATCATTCCGCTGTCGGAATTGATCGATCGGCCGGTCATGGAACATCTTACGGCAGATGAATCGAATCGTTAATTTTTCTTGACACCCCTGCCGTCGGACTGTAGTGATGGCGGCGGCAATCCAAGATATCTCTCAAAGAACAATGTCGGATGGTTGTGCAGTCATGAACAGAGAAGAAATTTACAACCTCATTAAGGTCTTTTTTACGGAAGAGTTCGAAATTTCCGCGGAGAAGGTCGTGCTGGAAGCGAATCTCTTCGATGATCTCGCTTTGGACAGCATCGATGCGCTGGATATGGTGGGCATGTTGGAGGCGCGTCTGGGCATCGAGGTGCGCGAAGAGGATCTGAAAGCGATTCGGACCGTTCGCGATGTGGTGGATTACATCTGCATCAAGGTGGAAAAACGGGGGATGCATGACCTCGCGGTTCAATCATGAGTGGCTGCGGTTGACGGGTGATGCGGAACGCGTCGTCGCCTCGGCGAGATTCCCGAACGATTCAGGGTGGTTCTCCGGTCATTTCCCGGATAATCCGATCGTGCCGGGGGTGGCGCTGATCGCCCTGGTGGCGGAAGCCGTCGGCGAACGGGGGCGCAGCGAAGGGCGATCTCTGGCGATCACGGGCGTCCGCCGGGTCCGGTTTCGTCTGCCCGTCAGGCCGGACGATGAGGTGACCCTGGAGGCAATCCGGATGCCGAAAAAGGAAAGGACGGCTTATGTTTTCAACGTCTATCTTGCCGGTGAGAACGCATGCAGCGGCGTCTTGACGGCGGAATCGCCCCGGTCATGATCCTTTCTCGCCGGGAGAGCCGTGCGTGAACCGGGCGGCCCGGATCCATCCGATGGTCCGATGGAGAAATCCCGATAAAAATCCCTTGACAAGCCGGGGGATTTTTTACGAAAGTACCCCCATGTCCTCGTCGTTTCCGGTATCGGGGCGACTATTATTTATTGCGCGAGGGAGGTTGAATCATGCCGGAGAGCAACGGGACCCGCGAACGGATCCTCCGGATTGCCGAGATCATCATTGATGAACTGAAGCTGGACCGACCTTAGCCGGCAGGAGCGGGCCTTTTTTCACCATCCGCTGATGATCAATCCCTGTGCGACAGAGATTCCGGCGGTGCATGAGCATGCGAGGTACGCCAACGGTCGCTGCCATTCCCGGCTGACGACCCTCCGCTCCGGCCGGCAGATGAAATTCACCCGCCGGATGGAGCACCTCTCCGTCTGGTTTGCGCCGGAGGACGGGGAGGTTGCGGGGTGTGGGGCTGGGTGTGAGACGAATTCCCCATCGGACCCCGGTGATGCGGTCCCTCACGCGGGGCCGACGTTCCGGGTTTCCGCCGACCGCCTCTACGACGAGTTGGTCCCGTTCGGGCCGGCCTACCGGAATCTGCGGGACATCTTCGGGGGGAAGCGGACCCCGCCCGCCTGGGTGAGAGAGGGGCTCTTAGGATGCGCCTGACCCTGATGCTCCTTCTTGCCTATTTCGCCGGTTCGATCAATTTCGCGATCATTCTCCTCGGCCTGCTGGGCGGGGAAGATCCGCGGACGAAATTCAGCGGGAATGCGGGGACGACGAATGTCTATCGTCAGGCGGGCATCGGGTGGGCGGCGGTCGTACTGCTCCTCGACGCCGGACGGGCCGTAGGTCTGGCGGCGCTGGCGCTGTACCTCCTTCCTGCCCCTCTGGTCCCCTGGGTCGGTACGGCCCTCGTCGCGGGGAACCGTTTTCCCTGTTTTCACCGGTTTCAGGGCGGCAAGGGGGTTGCCTCATTCCTGGGGTTCACGATTCCGATCGCCCCCTGGGGGGCCGTCCTGTCGTGCCTCGTCTGGGTCGCCGTTTACGGCATTGTGCGGATTCCATTTGTAGCTTCCTTCTTCATGGTCCTGGTCCTCGGAGGTGCGGCGGCGTTGATGGGCGGTGCACAGACAATCCCATCGCCGGAACGGTCGTGACGGTCCTGTTGATTTTCCTCAACCACCGAAAAAATATCGTCACGCTGCTTGCCGAGAGGCGACGGAAGACGTAAACGGAAATCAAGTATGATGCTCTCGTCAAAAGTCGCAATTTGACCCTTTTGTCATTCCGGGCTTGACCCGGAATCCAGTGTTTTAGGTAGTTCTGGATACCGGCTTTCGCCGGTATGACCGTTTGGGGGACTTTTGACGAGAGCATCAAGGTCTCAAGGAAGGCAGGATTCTCCATGCGCATCGTTCTGGTCCACCCCGCCGGGTCGAACTGGGTCCCCGGCCTGAAGGACATCACCGCCACGGCCAACCGGATGGCCCCGCTGGGGCTGCTCTCCATCGCGGCCTGTCTCACACGCGCAGGCCATGAGGTGTTCGTCCACGACTGCCTGGGACCCCGTGCGGTCGCCGGGATCGGCGCAAACGTCCGTCTGATTCTCGGTCATGACCCGGAACTGGTGGGGTTCTCCGCGACGACCTCGGGCTTTCTCGACGCCTGGGAGATGGCGGCGGCCGTCAAGGAGGCGCGGCCCGGCGTCGTCACCGTCTTCGGCGGCGTCCACATCTCCGCGCTGGGGAAGAGCCTGTTAGAGCGGTTTTCCGATATCGATTATCTCTGTCCGGGAGAAGGGGAGGGGACCCTGACCGAGCTTGCGGAGGGGGAAGAGCCGCGCCGGATCGACGGCCTGATCTGGAAGGACGGGGACGAGGTGGTCGTCAACCCCCTGCGGGCGCCGCTTCCGGACCTCGACGACCTGCCGTTTCCCGCCTACGAAAAGCTGGCCGGATTTCCGCGGGGATA
>CAKKRN010000034.1 GCA_919902745.1 Syntrophaceae bacterium
CGTTTGTTTCGGCGCGTTACGCTTTGCTAACGCACCCTACATCTACTTTTATGGTCATGCGAGTGATCATTTTCATCATCCTTTGTGACGGGACGCCGCATGAGAGTTTCGTTTGACTTCATACCCCGATTGTGGTAGGAGGCGCGGGGTGGATAAGGAGACGAAGAAAGCCGCGATTCAGATGGCCTATGCGAGCAGCATCGGGATCAGCATGGTCATTGCCATTTTCGGATGTCTCTTTCTGGGGGTCTGGCTGGACCGGAAACTGGGAACGGACCCCTATTTAACCCTTCTTTTTCTGCTGATGGGGATCGTCGCCGGGTTCAGGAATATGTATCTCCTGATCAAACGATCGGGGACAGATTTGAAATCTGTCCCCGAAAACAAACAACCGGTTACAAAGGGTGTTACAAGTGAAGCGAATCGAAAAAGACCCCCTTCAGAAAAGGCTTGAGATCACGAACTGGATCCTGCTGGCCCTGCTGATCGCGGGAAGCCTTCTGCTGTTCTCCGCCCGCTTCAGCCTCGGCATCATCCTCGGAGGCATGATCAGCGTCGTCAACTTTCACTGGCTCTATAACAACCTGCTGAGCGTCTTTGAAGGGGAGCTGAACCGGCTCCGGTCGGCCATCATGAGGCGCTACTTCATCCGGCTGGCCGTCACGGCTGTCTCGCTCTTCGGAATCATCGCCGGCGATATCGCCGATGTGATCGGCCTCGTCATCGGCCTCTCCGTCGTCGTTCTGAACATCGTTCTGACAACCGTTCTAACCCTGTGTCATAATAACCGCGTTGAGGAGCTCTGATCATGGAACCCTTTTTATTCTTCGAAAACCACTGGCTCAAGGAACATCATCTTGTCGTCGTCACCTATACCTGGTTCATCATGGCGACGCTCGCCCTCTTCTCCTTCCTGGCCACGCGCCGGGTAAGCATCCTTCCAGGGAGATTCCAGAACGTCATGGAGGTGATTGTCGAGGGAATCGACACCTTCCTCACCGACACTATGGGACCGGAGGGGCGAAAGTTCTTCCCGCTGATCGCGACGCTCGGCATCTACATCCTCACCTCCAACCTGCTCGGCCTGATCCCCGGCTTCGAATCGCCGACGGCCAACCTCAACACGACCGTCTCGCTGGCCGTCGTGGTCTTTGCGATGACCCACATCGTCGGAATCCGGGTCCACGGCATCAAATACGTCAAGCAGTTCATGGGCCCCGTCTGGTGGCTCACACCGCTGATGATGCCGATCGAGCTCATCAGCCACCTCTCCCGGCCGCTCTCCCTCTCCGTCCGACTCTTCGGCAACATCATGGGGGAGGACATCGTGCTGGCGGTGGTTCTCCTGCTCGTTCCGCTGCTGGTCCCGCTGCCGGTTATCGTCCTCATGATCTTCACCTCCTGCATCCAGACCGTCGTCTTCATGCTCCTCACAATGATGTACATTGTGGGGGCGATGGAAGAGGCACATTGATTCTGTAAGGGGGACCGCCGGTCCCCCTTTTTTTTGCCCCCTTCCCGGGCGACAAACCCTTTGCCAAGGCCTTGCCAAACCGGCGAAAATATCCTTTGACATAAAAAAGGAGAATAACACCATGAGAATCAACAAGATCAAGAAAAAAATGAAAAACGGGGAACCGGTCTTCGGGACCATGATCAAAGAG
>CAKKRN010000035.1 GCA_919902745.1 Syntrophaceae bacterium
CTTTTCCACAACGACCGCATCTTTTTTGATCCAAGATAACCCCCCTTTCCACTGTTCGCACCGCTATTTAGCAACAGCCATGCCAGCGGGTGAAGCGCGGCGGCTATCATCGATAAATATTCGGAATATATTGTTATTTTTTTTCGGTGGATGATGCTGAAGATGGCGCAACTTCACAGGGTGCGGATTTTTTTCCCATCATTGCCCGCTGAACCGGGAAAGATGGGAATCTTTTCAGCACCCCGCACAACCAGGGGTTGACTACCCCTCTCTTTCAGAAAGGGCCGAATCCGTGGCGTTGATATCGCGGGCGGCCCCCTCCCAAGTCACAAATCGGGCATCCCCTCCCAGACGACGACGCGGTTGCGGCCGAAATCCTTTCCGCGATACATCGCATGATCCGCCCGCTCGAGCAGATCGGCCAAATTCCGGATGCCCGGCAGCGCAACCGCAACGCCGATGCTTACGGTGATATGGATCTTGACCGGCGGGAAATCGCCATTCGCCGGACAGATCGGCACGGAGAGGTCGGCGATGGATTGGCGGAGACGATCGGCAATCTGGACCGCCTCCTGAAGGGGTGTTTCCGGCAGCAGGAGGACAAACTCTTCGCCGCCATAGCGTCCCGCGACATCGATCCCGCGCGTGTTCTGGCGGACGCTATCCGCCAATGCCCGCAGAACTTGATCGCCGACGGGATGGCCGTGGGCATCGTTGACCCTTTTAAAGTGGTCGATGTCGAACATCAGCGCCGCAAGGGACCGGTTGAAACGCAGTGCGCGTTCGAATTCGCGTTCGCCAAGCTGGAAAAATCCGCGGCGGTTGAACAGACCCGTCAGTTCATCCGTAACGGCGAGCTGTTCGACCATGCCGTAGAGTCTCGCGTTGCGGATGGCGATTGCGGCCTGCGCGGCGAACATGTTGAGCATATCCATATCCACCTCGGTGTATCTGTGCGGCGCATACGCCAGCATATTGAGAACGCCCAGGAATTCTTCACCCCAGCGAACCGGCACTGACACCAATGCACGGGACGGGAAATGGTTATGCTCCCTTTTTCGCCCCGGCCAGGCGTGATAGTCATTGATCAGCAACGGGGCGCCCGTAGCCCAGACCTGACCGGGAGCCCCCTCGCCGCGTCGACGCATTTTTCCGCTAAGAGTCAGTTCCTCACCGGCGGTCGCGACCAGCTCTATCAGATCCAATTCCGGCCTGTAGATAAAACAATTGCAGGATTTGCCGCCGATGAGGTTCAACGCGTGCTGGGCGATGGATTCGAGCAGTGCGTTAAGGTTCAATTCGGCCGTGAGCTCAAGGCCCGTCTCATGCAGCGCGGCCATCTGTTTGGAACGCCGTTCATTTTCTTCCTCCATCCGCTTGCGGTCGGTGATGTCTTGGACGACGACGATGGTCCGACCGGGCGTCTCCCCGTGCTTCCAAAGCGGAGAGACCGAGATTTCCACCCAGACCGCCTCCCCGTCCTTCCGGAGGTAGCGCTTCTCTAGGCTGTAGTGGTCGATCTCCCCGGCCAGCATCATTCGTGTTTTTTCCACGTGCAGTTGAAGATCCTCGGGATGCGTGATCGCCTCGAAGGTGGTGGCCAGCAGCTCCTCCTTCGTCCTGCCGATTATCTCGCAAAGCCGGCGGTTCACCGTCAGGAATCGGCCCGTGTTCATATCAATCTCGGCCACGCCCGCCGCCGACTGCTCGAACAGGGCGCGGAACCGCGACTCGCTTTCGCGCAGCGACGTTTCCGTTTCCTTGAGATCTTGATAAAGCTGCGCAACGGCGATCGCCCCGGCGATCTGCCCCCCGATCCTCTCCGCGAGACGGAGATCCTGCCCGGTGTAGGCGTTCGGTTTTCTCGACCGGAAATGCAGCCCACCGATCGCCTCGTTCCGGTAAATCAGCGGAATGGCCATCAGGGAGCGCAGCCCCGCCTGAAATGTGGCGGCAAGAGGGGGAAAGCGTTCGACGATCTCGTCCATGTTCTCAGACTGGACCAACATGCCGGTCCGCGTGCGGCTGATCTCTTCAGTCAACGTGCCCGCCATAATGAGGGAATCCCCCCGTCTCCGACCGTCGATGACCGCCCCGGAAACGTAAGCAATGCGGAGGGTGTTCTCTTGAAAATTGCACAGGTTGATGGCAAGCCTGTCAAAGTCGATCAGTTTTCGGACCTCGGCGGTGAACCGTTCGTACACCTCGTCGATGTTCAGAGTGGAGCTGATCAGCCTCCCGATCTCGGCAATGATGGCCATTTCCTCGACCGTCCGCTCGCCGGTCTCCCGTCTCCGGCGCATGGCCTTGTCTTTTGAATCCACGATCCTCTCTACGCTCGGAGAACTCCCCATCGTCTTTCTCCTTTGGATGCAATCATGCGGCGATGAACCGGCCCGTTAAATGCTATCATAATATACAAGAACGATGCAACAATTGCCATCTTGAATATGCTCAAAACCCGCCAGTGGAATCTTGCGGGCAGAAAAACATTGCAGCCGAGGCCGGAGAATCGTTTCTTAACGACTCCGTAAAAAAAGTCTTCAAAGTCGTGAAAAGGGGACGGCTTCGTAAAAAGGCCGCAGGCAAGGCGCGCGAATCCTGAGGAATGAGGCGTCGGGGACATGTGGGGACACCTTGCCGCAAGGTGTCCCCAAGCCCAAAGGGATCGGAACGTGTCCCCGGAACAAGCCGCAATAAGCCTACCCCTGCGAAAGCAGGGGAAGGATGAAGCGCAACGCAGCATCCGGACTTTTTACGAAGCCGTCTTTCTTGCGCGGCTGCAACGGTCAGAATGGCCCGGAGGGTGGGTTATTGAGCCCGTACTGCCTCAATTTGTTCTGCAGGGTGCGGCGGTTGATGCCAAGAACTTCAGCTGTTTTCGTTCGGTTGCCGCCTGTTTCGGCAAGCGTTTTCACAATCAGCGCCCGCTCCATCTCGTCAAGGCTGATCCCATATGGAATATCGAACCCATCCCTTTCCCCCTCCATGGAAAGCATCCGGATCTGCGGCGGAAAATCGGCCGGGACGATCGCCTCTTCCCGCGCCATGATCACCGCCCGCTCGATGCAGTTCTCCAACTCCCGGATGTTCCCCGGCCAGTCGTAGCGAACCAGCAGATCCAGCGCCTTCCCCGAGATGCCTTTCAAGAATTTCCGGTTCTTCTCCCGATAGATCGCCAGAAAATGGTCCGCCAGCGGGGGGATGTCCTCTTTCCGTTCGCGCAGCGGCGGCAGGACGATGGGAACGACATTCAGGCGGTAGTATAAATCCTCCCGGAAACGGCCCGCCGCAACCTCTTTGTCCAGCTCCAGGTTCGTTGCGGTGATCAGCCGGATATCGACTTTGACCGTCCGGACGCCTCCCACGGGTTCGAACTCCTTCTCCTGGAGGACCCGGAGAAGCTTCGTCTGGATGGCCGTGCTCATCTCGCCCACTTCGTCAAGGAAGAGGGTCCCCCGGTGGGCCAGTTGAAATCTCCCTTCGCGGCGGGAAACGGCGCCGGTAAAAGCGCCCTTCTCATGGCCGAAAAGCTCGCTCTCGAGGAGCGTCTCCGGAAGGGCGGCGCAGGAGACCTTGATAAACGGCTGCCCCGCCCTCGGGCTGTTTTGGTGAATCGCGTTGGCCACCACCTCCTTCCCCGTCCCGCTCTCCCCCATCAGCAGCACCGTGGCGTCGGAGGGCGCCACCATGGCCAAAGTCTCTAACAGACTTTTCATCTTCCGGCCCCGGCCGATGATCCGGGAAAAATCGAAACGGTCGCCCAGGCGTTCCTTCAGAACGAGGTTCTCCGCGCGGAGATGATAGTGCTCCAGCGCCTTTTCAATCAGGATCTTCAATTCCTCGATGTCCAGGGGTTTCGTCAGGTAATCGAAGGCCCCCGCCTTGAGCGCTTCCACCGCCGTTTTTACGGAGGCGTAGGCCGTCATGATCAGGATCGGCACAAGGGGACTGATTTTCCGGATCTCGGTCAGCGCCTCGATTCCGTCCATGTTGGTCATGCGGATATCCATCAGGATGAGGTCAAAAGCCTCTTTTCCGACGGCCCGGACGGCTTCCGTGCCGTCGGAGGCTTCCGCCACCGCATATCCGTCCGCGCTCAAAACGGCCCGCAGCATGATCCGATGGCTCTCTTCATCGTCCACCACGAGGATTCGGCGTTTTTCATCCATGTCCGTGCCTCGAGTCGCTGTCGCCGTCCACCGGCAGGTTGATCCGGAAAGTCGTCCCTCTTCCCGGGCCGCTCTCCACCCGGATCTCTCCCCGGTGGCTTTCGATGATCTGGTGGACAATCGCCAAGCCCAGACCGGTGCCCTTCCTCTTTCGGCTGAAAAAAGGCTCAAAAACCTTCTCCAGGTCGTCCGCCGGGATGCCGGCCCCCGTATCGGCAATGGCCGCCTCGACGGCTGGCGGAGGACCGTATCGGCGAAGGGTGAGGCGGATCTCCCCCCCTCCCTCCATCGATTCGATCGCATTCAGCAGGAGATTCAGGAAAACCTGGGATATCTGATCGCGGTCGACGGAAACCGCCGGCAGGCCCGGCTGATACTCCTTGAACACCTCCACCTTGCGGGCGGCCAGATCGGGGGCAAGAAGTTTCAGCGCGTGGTCGGCGATATCCTCCAGGGAATTCGGCTCCCGGCGGGGTTCTTTCGGTCCCGCAAAGTCCAGGAGTTCCGTGATCACCCGGTTCAGCCGATCGACCTCCTTGACCATGACCGAGGCATATCCCTCCTCCTCGGTCTGCCCGTGAAAGCGCTTCACAAAATACTGGGCAAATCCCCGAATGGAACTGAGCGGGTTGCGAATCTCATGCGCCACACCGGCGGCCAGCCGTCCGAGCGACGCCAGCCGCTCGCTGCGCCGCACCTTTCCCTGAAGATCACGGATCTCACGCAGGTCCCTAATCAGGAGCACCGACCCCATCTCTTGCCCCTCATCGTCCTTGAGCGGCGCCGCACTGAGGCTCAGCGGTATCTTGACATCCGGCCCCTTCCGGATCTCCATCTCCCGATCCCGCACCAACGACCGTTCCTCCGGGGGGCCCAGGATCTCTGCGACCCCGTCGCCCAGAAGCTCGGTTATGTTCCGGCCCTCGATGCGCTCCCGTTCCGAGCCGAGGATCTCGACGGCCTGCCGGTTCAAGGTCACGATCCGCCCCTCCCTGTCGATGGAGATGAGCCCGTCGGCCATACTCTCCACGACGTTTTCCATATAGCTCTTCATCCGGTCCAGCGTACGGTCCACGAGGTAGTAATTCTGGACGATAAAAATGAAGTAAAGCGCCCCAGTTCCCAGCACGACCAGGATCGCCCCCATCAGCAGGGTATGATGCCTGTCCTCCCGGCGGGCCGTTTCAAAGGCGGCCAAGCGGAGACTCAAAGCGATCATCTTGTCTCCGGCCCACCGGCGTAACGGAGTTTCCTGCAATGCGGCTCTCGATTCCACCGTGCGACGCAACGAGGGGGGAGTCTGGTAGGAGAAGGGACGAAACGGATGGATCACCTCGAAGACCTGAACCCCTCCCGGCTGTTCCGGATAGCGGGTGATCATTCCCCGGTCTTTCAACAAAAGAGCCAGAGACGGCGCCCCCTTGATCTTTTCCGGGACCGGACCCGCCGGGCGGCTCGCCGCCACGATGTTCCCTGCGTGATCAAAAATCGCGATGGCGGCAACTTCCGGCTCGCGGGAAACCTCTTCCACCAGCTTTTGAAGGCGTTCAGCATCGGGGGGAGACGAAGGAAAGTCTGCGCGGACGCTCGCCTCGATGGCCCGGATGATGACCAGCCCCTCCCGGACGAGGGAATCTTCCATTCGCCCCCTCTCCCGGCTCATATTCCGGTAGGTGGAAACGACGATGACCAGCAGCAGGGTCAGCACGGCGGCCACGATTGTCCAGGCAGGCAGATAAAGCGATTTGTAACTTTTACCCTTCTTCATTGATGACCCATTCAAAGACGGGAAGTCCTGTTTTTTTAACAGCCATCCGCTTTCTCGTTAGCGGAAATAT
>CAKKRN010000036.1:0-3107 GCA_919902745.1 Syntrophaceae bacterium
CTGAGTGCTGAGTGCTGAGTGCTGGGGAAAAGCAAAGACGGATCATCCCGAAGAAACCCCAAAACTAATTTGTTTTACTCAACACTTAGTCCTCAGCACTTAGTCCTCAGCACTTAGTCCTCAGCTGTCCCCGCCGTCCGGATCTGCCCGGCGATCACCTCGACCGGTTCGCCCAGAAGAACGCCGAGGGGGATCTCCCCGAGACAACGATCGTCCCACGCCAGGTTGAATTCCTGGATCAGATCCCGGATATCGTTGACCCGCTCGCCCAGAAGATCTTTCCGCTCCTGTACCGAGAGCGCCTCGTTAAACGTCACATGAATCAGCAGGAGATGCCGGACCTGTTCTCCCTCCCCGAGCAGCGGGATGATCACGACGGAGGCTCCGTCCGATTTGCCCTGTCCCACGTAGATCCGCCCGGAAGAGACGATTCCCTTCTTGGTTCCCATCAGGCGTCCCGATTTTTCGACCCGGGAATACATCCCGAGGGAGACGCCGCCCCGCTTCCGGATCTCGATCGTCGCGTCGTCCCCCGGTTTCCCCTCGGCATCCAGGTGGTTCACCGCATAGAGGGTGTAGCCGTTGACGGCGATTAACGCCTTCTGCATCCGGCCGAGGGCCAGAACGTTCGTGCTGAGGAGTGAACGGGTGGAGAACGCGAGTTCCGGCAGAAGATCGAAGAGGAGGCCACCGAGCGGCGCCTCCTTCCGGCTCGTCCCCACCGTCACCGTCTTCGCCTGGTGGCGGATCGCATCGATCGGGCGCGAGAGTTCATCCACCGCATGACCGAGCGTAATGTCCAGCAGATCGATCGGCGACGCCGGCTCCGTCTCCCCGGGGAAATCATGCCGGAAGTCGTCGAGCGGCAGTTTCCCGGCTGCGTATTTCAACAGGAGGACCAGATCAGAGATCGTCCGCACGCCGGTCTGGGAAAAATCGCCCTGATTTTTTCTTTGCTGGAAGTGGTGCGTGAAATCGTTCACGAGGCGCCGCAGACGGCCGTCGGCAATGCACTCATCGACGGAGAGGCTCCGCTTCGCATGTTCGACCATGATCAGATTGAGGTGGCTCTTGAACGTACGGAGGAAGAGGGCGTCGGCGTCGATGCTGCACGCGGCGTAATAGCCGAAGAGGTGGCCCGCCACCGTGTTCAGGATCACGGGAAGCGGCGCAGGCGCGCGGGGTATGGGGATCACGGCATCGGCGATCGCGTTGAAGCGCTCCTCTCCCTCGTCGGCAAAAACGACCACCGCGGACTTGTGGGCCTTGAAGATCGCAACGTCCTTCAAAATGTCCCCCGTGACCGTTTCCGGGCTTCCCGACGCGCAGACGATGATGAGCGGTTCGGCGGAAAGATCGATATGTTTCTTGTTCTCCACCACATCGGCAGAGATCGTCTTGTAGCAAAGCTCGCTCAGTTTGATCCGGATCTCATCGGCCGCCGCCTTGTTCGGTCCGCTTCCGACGACCGCCCAGTAGCGTTTCTGTTTTACCAGTTTTTCTACGGCGCCGCGGATTTGCTCCTTCCGCGCGAGGACCTTCTCCATCAGTTCCGGCGCCTGTTCGAGCAGCCGGAGTTCCTCCGCGATCCGTTCGTCGGTCAGGGTCGAGAGGAGCCGGGCCAGAGCAAGGGCCAGGATGTGACCGGCCACGATCTGGGAATAGAAGGCCTTGGTCGAGGCGACGGCCATTTCGATGTCCCGGCCGTCGGAGGTGTAAAAAACGCCGTCGGACTTTGTCGTGATATCGGACTGGCGGCGGTTTACGATCGCGATGATCTTGGCGCCCCGCTCCACGGCCATCGACACGGCGCGGTTGGTATCCGTCGTTGTTCCCGACTGGGTGATCGGGATGACCAGGGTTTCTTGCAGGCCGTCCTCCAGGCAGAAGCCGCTCAGTTCGGAGGCGATCCGGGCCTCCACACGGATCCCGCTTCCCTTGAGGCAGCGCTCCATCGCGTCGGCCACGGCGCTCCCGGCGACGGCCGCCGTCCCATGACCGATCACGACGATCCGCCGGATCTTCCCCCCGCGGAGCGCCTCCCGGATTCCATCCGGGATGATGTTCGGGCCGAGATTGAAGACGGCGCGCGCCTTACCCCCTTCCCGCTCGATCCGGTATTTGCCCAGCAGGGTCTTCCGGACGGAGAGGGTCGATTCGGTAATCTCCTTCAGAAAGTAGTGAGGGTAGTCGCCGCGATCGATATCCCTTGTCGTGATCTCCGCCCGCCTCACCGCCTCTTTACCGAGCGGAAGCAGCGTCCCGTCATAGAAGAGCCCCCGGATGCCGGCCGCCCCTCCCTCGGCATCCTGATCCAGGATGAAGATCTGTCCCGTGCGCTCCGGCATGTCCGGATGAGAGGGCCGCTCGCCCTCCATCTTGATGAAGAAGGGGGTCTCCTCCACCAGACCGTAGAGTTCCGAGGAGAAAAGATACCGGTCGGGGGTTATCCCTACGTAGATCGACTGGCCGCTTCCCTTGAGGGCCAGAAAAACCTTTCCGGGCTCGGCGCTGCTGATCATCGCAATCGCATGGGACCCTTCAAAATCGTTCACGGCGCGCCGGAACGCGTCGGTCATGTCATGACCCGCCCGCAGGTATTTTTCGATCTGCAGCGGGATGATCTTCGTATCGGTCGTCACTTCCGGCGCGATCCGCCCGCATTCCTCATCCAGGGCCTCCCGGAGCATCTGGTAGTTGTCGATGTCGCCGTTCAAGACCACATGGATGATCCCGTAACCCTTCCCGCAGGCGGAACCATCCAAGGGGACAGATTGTAAGGGCGCGATTAATCGCGCCCCTACGTTAACGGGGACACGATGCGGCATCATGTCCCCAATCCCCAGCGTAAAGTTCCCGATCGGATGACAGTTTTCTTCCGTGATCGATCCGACGGAGGCCCAGCGGGTGTGGGTGAAGGCGGTCTCGAAGGCAACCGGGAGACGGGCGAAGGTATGGAACAGGCGGTCCGTCGCTATGTGGCGCCTCAGTTCCCGGACGTTCCGTCCCAGTTCGCCGATGATCTCGGCGGTCTTGTAGGTAAAGGAGATCGCCCGGCTCAAGGGGACAGATTTGAAATCTCGTCGGGGACACGATGCGGCATCATG
>CAKKRN010000036.1:3207-8132 GCA_919902745.1 Syntrophaceae bacterium
CGGGGACACGATGCGGCATCATGTCCCCATGCAACAACCGGAGAGCAGGTGATTGAACCATTGGCAAGATCCCCGGGCGCTATCCGCCGGTCCAACTCATCGCCGAGCCCTTTTTCCCGAAGAGCGGTCATGATCCCGCCGAAGGCCCCGGCATCCGCCGCAACGAAAGAGATCTGGATCCCCGCCGAATCCCGGCCCCTCACCTCCAGGCGATCGAGGCCATTCAGCAGGAAGTTCATTTTCCGGTATTTCGGCAGCGCTTCCGGCGCCACGTCGGTGACGCCCTCGGCTCCGGCCAGGCGGTAGATTTTTTCGACGTTCTCCAGGATATCCTTATCGAGTCCCCAGACGAGATCACGAATCACGACCAGGCCGTGGTTAACGGCCTCCAGATCGGCCGTCGAAATCCGATCCGCCTGCTCCTCCAACAACCTCTCCTCAACCGCGAGAAATGCTTTCATTTTTTCAGAAAGAAGGAGAAGAACTCTTAACTCACCGGTATCGTAGAATATTTTTCCAAAGGCCTCTTCCCCCTTCATGCGGAGGAGCTCCTGCTCCATCGCCTCCTGGGTCGGGATCCCCCCCAGATACGCCGTTATGGGGACAGTAGGGGTTCGATTAATCGAACCCTTACAATCTCGTCGGGGACACGATGCGGCATCATGTCCCCATTCGCGCAGAAGGGCCGGCAGGTTCTTTTCCGCCGCCCGAGCAAAGAGAATGGACAGGTCATCGCCCACCGCCTGCGGCGGCGTCTTTCGGCGGAGGGTCAGGATACCGGCAAGGCCGCAGCAGAGAATCGCGGGATGATGGGGAAAGAGGATCAGCGCCGGCGCATGAACCTGTTGAGGGTTACGCCCGACATGGATCTCGCACTCCCCGAGAAAACGGACGATCATTCGGTAAAGTCTCGGCAAGACGTGTTCCGTAGACATTTTTTTCCTCTTCCCGCCCAAGGGGACAGATTTGAAATCTGTCCCCGTTCCGTCCGGCCTTTCCATCATTCCGGATCGTTATCGATGCCGAGCTTGACCATCTTCTTCTGAAAGGTGTTCCGGTTGATCCCCAGATAGGCGGCCGCGGCGCTCTTCACGTGATTCGACCGCCGCAGTGCAATCCGGACGAGCCCCCTCTCCACCATGGCCAGCACCTCATCGTATAAGCGGCTTCTGTCCGTCTCCGACTTGCACAGGATCGTGGCGATGTCTTCGAGTTTCTCCTCCAGAATCTCTTCGGCCACGGCGGCAGGGGTCGTCCGCCTCTCCCGCACTGTCGGGCTATCCTTGGATCGCTGCTTTTTGAGAGTCATGGATCACCGGATTCCTTTCGCCCCGCTGGGTGCTAACGACTTATAAGACTTGTTACGCGGTCATCATCCTTGCCGTCATGCCATAAAAGGCAGGATTTTGATGAGGATGATGCCGACCATGAACACCGCTGCGGTCCACGCCAAAGCGGCGTGGACGATCCCCGACGGGGAACGTCCCGCATGGAGGCGGACCTCTTCTTCCACCTTGGTGCGATCGACGCGGGAGACAATCTCCTCCACCAGATCGGAAAATCCACCATAGGCGTTGGAGATGATGAAAAACCCATTGACGGTCGTCAGCAGCAGATAGACCTTGTTATGGATGCTCAGCCCGCCGACATGGGTGATCCCTTCCCAGGAAATTCTCTTCTCTCTCAACAGCTTCCGAAGCACAATCCCTCCCCCATCTACCGTGACCCGGCGGAGGAGAGATTCGAAAAAAAGATAGAGGGAAGGAACGAAAAAAATGGCAAAGACGGTTCTTTCCGTTGCGGAACCTTGCGGCAGCATGGAGATGACGAAAAGAGCGCAAAGCAGAAAGACATCGACGCCGAGCGGAACGAGAAACGACTTTCTTATCCTGTAGATGCCCTGCGACATGCCTTCCTCCGGCGGGATCGGACCCGTTTTCAAACCGTTGGTTCCCGTCTGACGAAAGTGCCGCTTTTGCCGCCTTCCTTCGTCATCAACCGAATATCCGTAAGGACCATCTCCCGGTCGACCGCCTTGCACATGTCGTAAATCGTGAGCGCTGCTGCGCCGACTGCCGTCATGGCCTCCATCTCGACGCCCGTTCGACCCACCGTTGTAACCTTCGCCTCGATCGCCACCTCGCCCGCCGCCGCATCGCACGAAAACCGAATCTCGATTCCGGTGAGTTCGAGCGGATGACACATGGGGATCAGCTCCCCTGTCTTCTTTGCAGCCATGATCCCCGCGATCCGGGCCGTGGCAAAGACATCCCCCTTCGGGATCCCCCCCTCCTCGATCAGCGCGGCGGTTTCCGGACGCATCCGGACCATCCCCCGGGCGACCGCCCGGCGGATGGTCGGCGTCTTGGCCGTTACATCCACCATGCGCGCCTGGCCTTTTTCATCGAGATGGGATAGTTCTTTCATGGCCTGCCGTACCGGAATCGGGTCGACTGCAACAACCGGGGGGAAACTTAGCACAGCCATTTCCCTCAGTCAAGAAAGATGCGTTCACAAAATTTGCGGCCTGATCAAGGCCTCTTTAGGAATTGCAATGCGATGAGCCGCTGCTGCCCGATGGCCGTGGGAGGGCCAATATCTCATTGACATACAAGTCCGTTCTGCTTATACTTTCCCCGGGAAAAAAGCAATGCCATATCAAAGAAATCAAAAAATAATCCTGGACGAAGGTGTCCGCTTCCTTCAGAAGCGCTTTTCCAGGACGGCTCTTGCCATAAACTCCGTGAGGTTCTTTCCAAACGAAAGCGATGGATTAGGCAGCGGAGCGGCGCTGTAATCTAATAAATACCGGCAGTCGTAATTCCTGAGATTGCTTCGTTTTGCTCGCAATGAACGGAAAATGGATTTTTACGGGGTTATCATAATGGATGAAGCAGGGTGAAGACTGTAATAGCTGACATAAAGCGTTATTGGCAGGATCGACCCTTTCTCTGGAGCGGCAAACAATACTTCCCTGCGGGATACGTTCGATTGCCCATATCAGGCAGGGTCCTCGTCTTGGCGCCCCATCCCGATGACCCTGAAAGTGTGGCCATAACCTGCCGGCTCCTGGCGCAATCCGGGTGTGAGATCTGGTATGCAGTGGTGAGCTTGAGCCCCGCCGGTGTAGAGGATGAGTATGCACGCAAATGGGATTTCGGAGGATCACTTTCCTTAAAGGAAATAAAGGGCCGGATTCGCCGCCGGGAGCAAATCCGTTCCGCAGAGATGTTTGGACTGTCATCCAACAGAATCGCCTTTCTCGGTATAGCGGAGGAGAGAAATCTCGATTCTCACGAGAACATTGACCGAATCAAGGATCATCTCGATTCCATAGCACCGGACCTGGTGATCTTGCCAGCCGGCAAGGACTCGAACCGAACTCATGCCTGGGTAAACCGTACTTTCCGCATGTGCGCCACCGCCTTGACAATCAAGAAAAGAAAATCCATTGTTGGTCTCTATAACGAAGACCCGAAAACACTTGAAATAAGGAAGGACCTCTTCGTTCTTTTTAATGAGGAAGATGCCCGCTGGAAAGGGAATCTCTTGAAAAATCACGATTCTCAACAGCAAAGAAATCTCCGCAGTCGAAAGATTGGTTTCGATGAACGAATTCTGCGTATGAATCATGAGAGCTGGAGACAACTTTGCGAGACCGCATTCCTGGCTGGACAGCCGGACCGGTATGCAGAGGCTTTTGAAATAGAATTATTCGATGAGGTTAATAAAATTAATAGGAGTATACCATGCTGACATCACGAGAATTCTTTGACTTTAGCAATTACGATCATCAAGGGCTTTTTTCAGAAAACGAGGCTGTCTGGACGGCCCTTGACCATCTGCAGGACTATCTCGCCTCCAACTTTTTGAAACCGTGGCCGCTCTCCGGGATAACCGGACAGATTAATAAAGCGATCGTAATCTATGATGGTGAGGTCCGGAATGATTTGGAGTTAACAGTTGGGAGAGATAGTTCACCCCTGGTTTCGCTGAAGGGAGAAATATTGGCAGGCGCTGCAGTAATTTTCCCCGGGGCTTTTCTGGCCAATGATAAAATCATCATTGGGACAGGAACCATCGTTGAGCCTGGTGCGTTCATCAGGGGACCGGCAATTATAGGCAGTGACACTGAGATTCGTCAGGGCGCCTATATCCGCGGGGACTGCCTGGTAGGAAAGGGATGCGTTGTTGGTCACACGACGGAAGTAAAGGGCTCGATTATGATGGATGGTGCAAAAGCGGGTCACTTTGCCTACATCGGCGACAGCATCCTCGGTAAAGATGTTAACCTGGGCGCCGGGACGAAACTCGCCAATTTTAAAATGCTGGCCGGATCGATCGTTGTTACTGCGGACAAGAAGAAATACGATACGGGACGGCGCAAACTGGGCGCAATTTTGGGTGACCGGACGGAAACAGGCTGTAACTCCGTTACTTCACCCGGCACCTTTATGGGGCCTGGTTCCATCGTTTATCCGGCAGTTGCCGTACCTGGCGGATATTACCCAGGTCGAACCATTGCCAGGCCTTCCCGGGACTCTCTGCGCATAAGCAGTATGAGGTCTTAGGGTACAAAATAATCTCATCCTTATCTTTTATTTTCGAGAGGGCGGTTAATTGAAAAATCCTTCCTTGGCAAGAAAGTCAAGAATATCCTGGACTGTGCGGATCTCTTCCGCTTTCTCCGCGGGCACTTTCACTATCTTCCCATCTTTGCTGAACTCTTTCTCCACAGCAACGATCAGGTTCACCAGATCCAGCGAATCGGCACCCAAATCCTCAATCAGGGCGGCATGGGGATCAATCGATTCCTCATTAACTGAAATAATTTCTACGATGAGACGTTTTACTCTTTCAAAGACTGTTTCCATTTTCAGGCTCCTTTTCCAACTCACGGACCATTTCCACAAGGTGTGACGGCT
>CAKKRN010000036.1:8232-10029 GCA_919902745.1 Syntrophaceae bacterium
GCTTAATCCTCCTCTAACGTGCTGGTATCTCCCTCCGGGAGACCCAATTCACGTGCCTTGAGCAGCCGGCGCATGATCTTGCCGCTACGGGTTTTGGGAAGCGAGGGAATAAAATCGATTTCCCGGGGTGCTACTGCTGCGGCAAGCTTCTTTCGGGCAAAGGCCATAATGTCCCGGCGAAGTTCTTCGGTGGGTTCATAACCGTCCCGGAGGGCAACAAAGGCCTTGACGACTTCCATAGCTATGGGGTCAGGCTTGCCGATAACTCCCGCCTCCACTACGGCCGGGTGTTCTATCAGAACACTCTCCACTTCAAAGGGCCCGACAAGATGGCCTGCGGAATTGATCACGTCATCGGTCCGCCCCACGAACCAGAAATAGCCGTCTTCATCCATACGGGCGCGGTCACCGGTGATGTACCAGCCTTTGCGGAACCGGGAATTGTACATTTCGGCGTTTTTCCAGTAGGTGCGGAACATGGAAGGCCAGCCGGGACGGATCGCCAGATTACCTTCTTTACCGGGGGGCAGTTTGTCGAAGCTGTCGCTTATGATAGCCGCCTCAATCCCGGGGATCGGCCTTCCCATGGAGCCGGGACGGACGTCCATGGCGGGGATGTTGGCGATGAGAATCGCCCCGGTCTCCGTCTGCCACCAGTTGTCATGAATTGCCTGATTGAAGACCTTTAGCCCCCAGACGATCGCCTCGGGGTTCAAGGGTTCGCCCACGCTGTTGATGTGACGGAGGCTGGAAAGATCATACCGCGCGGGGATATCTTCCCCCGCCTTCATGAGCATACGGATGGCCGTGGGAGCGCTGTACCAGACGGTAACCTTGTATCTCTGGATGAGTTCATACCACATACTGGCCTTGAAGCCACCCTCGTAGATCAGTTGGGTCACGCCATTGCTCCAGGGTGCAAACATGCCGTAGGATGTGCCCGTAACCCACCCGGGGTCGGCCGTGCACCAATAGAGGTCGTCTTTATGAAAATCAAGAACCCACTTGCCCGTGGCGTACTGCTGAACTACCGCGAAGTGGCAGTGCGCGGCGCCCTTGGGCTTTCCCGTCGTCCCCGACGTGTAGTGCATGACCGAATAGTCGTACATGCTGGTACGGGCAATTTCCAGTTCCGACGTGGCTCGTTTCATGAGGTCATCGTAATTCAGATCGCCTTTCACGAAAGGATCAGGATCGCGGTTATTTTTATTGACCACGATAATATGTTCCAGTTCGGGAAGATCCGGAAGAATGTCGGCGATACGGCGACGCAGGGCAGGTTGCGTCAGCAGAATCCTGGCCCCGCTGTCGAACAGCCGGTCCTTCACAGGATCGGGGCCAAAGGCGGAAAAGAGCGGACCGACGACGGCGCCCAGCTTGAGCGCTCCGAAGATTGCAATATAGAGCTCCGGAACCCGTTCCATGAACATGAAAACCCGATCCCCTTTTTTGATTCCCAACTCCTTGAGTACGTTTGCAAACTTGTTACTTTCCTCTTTGAGCTGACCGAAGGTGTAGGTTTCTTTTTCCCCTTCTTTCCCTTCCCACAGCAGGGCCTTCCTGTCCTTTCCCGCGCCCTCGGCATGGCGGTCGATGCATTCATGGGCCATATTGAGAGTGCCGCCCGGCAGCCAGGACAGCTCCTGCTGAATACCATCCCAAACGGCATTCCCTTTTCCCCCCGTGCGTTTGATAAGGTTGGGCTTTACTTTCATGTTTTTTACGTTTGGTTTTTTAATTGGATGATAGTCCACTGGCGCCCTTCTCCTCATACGGTAAACTGTGATATAAATTTTA
>CAKKRN010000036.1:10129-11750 GCA_919902745.1 Syntrophaceae bacterium
TTTTTATAAAGCATTGATAAAATAGTCAAGGGGAAAATTCGGGTCTGTTTCCATATTGTATTTTCCAACTCCCAATAGCCAACAGCGCCTGTTTTACCGGGTATGCCTTGGCCTTCCCGTTACGGTTTTGAATATTGATCCGTGGAAAGAGAGAAAAATCGCTTGCGGGGAAGAGGCTTCTTGTTTATGATCACGCCCGGTTGCGATACGAGTCACCCGCATCCGGCCACCCGTCGGATCATGCAGAAGGGGGTTACGCTTGATCGTCAAGGCCATCAGCAGCGCCGTCATCGGCATCGAGTCCCATCCCGTCACCGTCGAGGTCGATCTCTCCGCCGGCCTCCCGCTGTTTTCGACCGTCGGCCTCCCCGACGTGGCCGTTCGGGAGAGCAAAGACCGAATCAAGGCCGCCGTCAAGAACTCCGGTTACCCCTTCCCGGGCCATCATGTCACCGTAAACCTGGCGCCCGCAGACATCAAAAAGGAGGGCACCGCCTTCGACCTCCCGATCGCCGTGGCGATTCTGACCGCCCAGGGCCTTGTGCCCGCGGATTCCCTCGCCGACTATCTCCTCCTCGGCGAACTTTCGCTGGACGGAGGCGTGAAGGGGATCCACGGCGCCCTCCCCGCGGCCTTCGAAGCGAGGGCCCTCGGCATCCGGGGGGTGATCGTTCCGCGGGAAAACGCCGCCGAGGCGGCGCTGGTTGAAGGGATCGAGGTGATCCCGGTGGAACGGCTCTCCGAGGTGGTGGAGTTTCTCGGCGGTCGGATGGAGATCGCCCCGGTCCATGTCGATCTCGCGAAACTTTTTTGCCGAATCCGCGACTATCCCTTCGATTTCAGCGAGATCCGCGGCCAGGAACAGGCCAAACGTGCGCTGGAGGTCGCCACCGCCGGAGGGCACAACCTTCTGATGATCGGTCCCCCCGGCTCCGGGAAGACCATGCTCGCGCAGCGGCTGGTGACAATCATCCCCGACCTTTCCCTCCCGGAAGCCATCGAGACAACAAAGATCTTTTCCGTCGCCGGTCTTCTGGACCGGAAGGAGGCGCTTCTGGGGACCAGACCCTTCCGCGCCCCGCACCACACGATCTCCGACGCCGGCCTGGTCGGCGGGGGCCATACCCCGAGGCCGGGGGAAATCAGCCTCGCCCACCACGGGGTGCTCTTTTTAGACGAACTGCCGGAGTTCCGGAAGAACACCCTCGAGGCGTTGCGCCAGCCGCTGGAAGACGGCCGGGTCACGATCACCCGTTCCTCCTTCACGGCCACCTATCCCGCCCGCTTCATGCTCGTCGCGGCGATGAATCCCTGCCCCTGCGGTTACTTCGGCGACCGGAGCCGCCCCTGCCGCTGCACGCCCCAGCAGATCCGCCAGTACCAGGGGCGGATCTCCGGCCCACTGCTGGACCGGATCGACATCCATGTGGAGGTCCCCTCCGTCCGCTACCGCGATCTGACGGCGCGGGAGACGGGAGAATCTTCCGCCGCCATCAAGGCAAGGATCGAACAGGCGCGCAACATCCAGAAAAATCGCTTCGCCGGGGACGGGACCCTCTTCAACGCCCGCATGACCGACCGCCAGGTCCGCGCCGCCTGCCCGCTCGACGAGGAGTCGCGG
>CAKKRN010000036.1:11850-17315 GCA_919902745.1 Syntrophaceae bacterium
CTGATCGAACCCTACCGGCCGCTCCAGCTCGATCCCACGGCGATGTGCCTCCACTACGGCCAGGAGATCTTCGAAGGGATGAAGGCCTACCGGGGGAAGGGCGGCGCCCTCTTCCTGTTCAGGCCGCTGGAGAATATCCGGCGGATGAATGTCTCGGCGGAGAGGCTTTGCATGCCCCGGATCGACGAGGGGCTCTTCCTGGAGGCCCTGAAAAAACTGATCCTTTTGGAGAAGGAGTGGATCCCGCGCGGCGGCGGGACTTCCCTCTACATCCGGCCGACGATGATCGCCACCGAACCGGCCCTCGGCGTGCACCCGGCGAACGAGTACCTCTTCTTCATCATCCTGGGACCGGTGGGGACCTACTACCCGGAGGGTTTCAGCCCGACTAAAATTTACGTCACGGAAGACTACGTCCGAGCCGTTCCCGGCGGAACCGGCTACTGCAAGGCCGGCGGCAACTACGCGGCAAGCCTCTATGCCGGCGAAATCGCGAAGGGTATGGGTTACACACAGGTTCTGTGGCTCGACGCGATCGAACGGAAATACGTGGAGGAGGTGGGGACAAGCAACATGTTCTTCGTGATCGGCGACGAGCTGATCACCGCCCCGCTGACGGGGACAATCCTCCCCGGCGTCACCCGCGACTCGGTCATCCGCCTCGCGAAGAGTTGGGGGGTGACGGTTTCGGAAAGACGCCTCTCCATGGATGAAGTCATGGCGGCGATCGGCGGCGGCGCCCTGCGGGAGGCGTTCGCCTCGGGTACGGCGGCCATCGTCTCGCCGGTCGGCCAGATCTACTACCGTGGAAAGGAGCACCCCATCGGCGGCGGGAAGACAGGTCCGCTGACGGAAAGACTGTACAACGAGATCCTCCAGATCCAGTACGGAATGAAGGATGATCCGTTCGGATGGAGCATGAAGATCGCGGATTGACCGGGGGGCAATCCGATATTTCCATTGATCCGGGAACTTGGGAAGGGAATCCACAGAGATGTTGAAAGAGCTGTTGGCAAAACTGTTGATAACTTTCGTAACTCTTCAAATGTCACGATTTTCTACCGGTTTGCATAAGGTGTAGGCAGCAGAGATGTCAAATAATTTCAATAGTTTGCAAAAGCATGACGCCATCCATGCCATTTGCCGCACTTTTTTGCGGGGTTATAAACCGTCGGAAAAATTTGTGCCGTTTTCGCACTTCCGGCCGGCTTTATTTTTCCCCCGGAAAAATCGCATCCCCGCTGCATGGATAGTCGGGATCACCCTCCTCCTCTGGGTCGTGATCGCTTTTTTCCAAACCGAGGCGGTCTGCGCGGAGCCCCTCTCCCTGGAGCGGCTGGCCGCAAAGACCCAGGAGATCTACGAAAAGACGACGGATTTTAAGGCCCGCTTCATTCAGGAGGTGACCATTAAATCGATGAAAAAGACCGAGCGGGAGGAGGGGACGGTCTGGATCAAGAACCCGAAGATGATGCTGTGGGATTACACGAAACCGAAGGAGAAGAAGCTGGTCATCAACGCCCGGAAAGCGTGGCTTTACGTCGCCGAGGACCGGATGGTTTACGTCCAGAACGCGGAAGATGTCTACCGGTCGCGAATGGCCGTCAAGTTCCTCTCCGGCATCGGCAACCTCTCCGAAGATTTTCAGCTCCGTTTCGCGAAGGAGAACCCAATCGATGAAGAGGGAAACTATCTCCTCATCCTGACCGCGAAGGAAAAGGGAACCGGCATCGACCGGCTCCAGTTGACCGTCGACGGGAAAACTTTCCAGATCATCCAGTGCCGTTTCAGCGACGATTACGGGAACACCACGCGCCTCCGTTTCAGCGACATCCGCACGAACACGGGCGTTTCCGACAAATTCTTCACCTTCAGCACGCCCGCCGGCGTCGAAGTCGTCAACATGCCGCAGTAGATCTTCGGCATTGTAGCGGGGACATGATGCCGCATCGTGTCCCCGCTACAATGCCGCCGCACGCACGGGACGATGGAGGGGATCTCATGATTCGAATCGACTTGCGGGAAATCCGGTCTCCGGACGACAGCCGGGAGTGGCTCGAGACCGACGGCCGGGGAGGGTACGCATCGAGTACGCTGGCGAACCGCCACACACGGCGCTACCATGGCCTGCTCGTGGCCAATCTCCAAACACCGGAGGGCCGCTATCTCCTGCTGTCCAAGTTGGAGGACTCCCTTCTGGCTGGAGGGGAAGAGCATTTTTTCAGCTCCCACCGGTATCCCGGCCTCCTGTTTCCGCCGGACCAACCGGTTCTGGAGGAGTTTCTGCTCGACTTCTGCCCCAGCTTCACCAGCCGGGCGGGCGGAATCCCCGTGAAGAAATCGATCCTGATGCCGCACGGGAAAGAAACCCTGCTCATCCGTTACGACCTGGAACGGTGTCCGCAGGGCGGCATCCTCCGCCTGAAACCTTTCCTCGCCTTCCGGGGTCATCACGAACTCGCCCACGAAAACGATTTCCTCCGCGGCCGGGCGGAAGGGATCGAAAACGGTTTCCGGATCGAACCCTACGCGGGCATGCCATCCCTTGTCGTCCAGACCTCCCTGGCGTCGCGGTTCACCCCTTCCCCCCTCTGGTACAACCGTTTCCAATACATGGAGGAACGGGAACGGGGATTCGACTGGGAGGAGGATCTCTTCCTTCCGGGGATCATCGAGGTCCCGGTCGAGAGAAAATGTACGGTGATCCTCTCCGTCTGCGGGGACATGATGCGGCGGATAAATGGGGACACGATGCGGCATCGTGTCCCCATTTATCCGACCGCGATCTGGAAAACCGAAGTTGTCCGGCGGGGCCGCGACCAGGCGGCCGACAAAAGAGAGACCGGCGGATTCACAGGTGAAGATCGGGAGCATCTCCTCGCCCTCCACCGCGCGGCGCGGTCGTTTCTGATCACCACCCCGTCGGGAAGGCCGGCCGTCATCGCCGGTTACCCCTGGTTCGGAAGCTGGGGACGGGACACGCTGATCTCGCTGCCCGGCCTCTGCTTCTCCACCGGCCGTATTGCGGCCGGGATCGAGATCCTGACGGAGATCGGCCGGCACGAACGGGACGGCCTCCTGCCAAATTTTTTCTCCGGCGACGGCAAGCCCGAGGCGTACAACACCGTGGACAGTTCACTCTGGTATTTCTGGACCGTTCAGAACTTGGGGACACGATGCGGCATCATGTCCCCCGACAAGGCGCTGATCCGCGAGCGTTTCTGGCCCGTCATGAAACGGATCATCCGCTCGCTCATGGACGGAACGCGGTTCGGAATCGGCATGGACGCCCTTGGCCTCCTCCAAGCCGGGGACGGACAGACCGCACTGACCTGGATGGACGCCACGGTGGGAGGGATCCCCGTCACTCCCCGCCATGGATATCCGGTGGAGATCAACGCCCTCTGGTATAATGCGCTCTGCTTCGCCCGCGATCTAACAGCGGAATTCGGCGATCCGCCGTTCTTCGACGGCGACTTCATCCCGCTCTTGCGCCGTTCCTTCCGGGAGACCTTCTGGGGACATGATGCGGCATCGCGTCCCCAAGGCTGCCTCGGCGACGTTTTCCGCGACGGCGTCCTGGATACTGCCGTCCGGCCGAACCAGATCTTCGCCGTCTCCCTCCCCTTCTCACCCCTCGACCCCGCGGAACAGACCGCCGTTGTACGGGCCGTTCGCGAGCAGCTCCTCGTCCCCTGCGGCCTCCGAACCCTCTCGCCCGCCGATCCGGCCTATCGGGGCCGCTACCGGGGGAGCCCCGCCGAACGCGACGGCGCCTACCACCAGGGGACCGTATGGCCCTGGCTCTTGGGCGCATTCGGCGAAGCCGCCCTCCGCGTCGCCGATGACCCGGAACAGGAAAAGGAAAACCTCCGGCAATACCTCCGGACGTTTCTGCGGCAACACCTGGTCGAGGCGGGGATCGGGAGCGTCTCCGAGGTCTTCGACGGGGACGCGCCTCACCGGCCGGGCGGCTGTATCGCCCAGGCATGGAGCGTCGCCGAACTGCTCCGCCTTTACACGCTCCTGGAAGACCGGAGACAGCCGGCTATTTTCCCCTATCCCAAACCATAACGAGGAGAAGGATCGGTTCCCCCTTACCCCCGTAACGCATTCATCCCCATCCGCAGGACCGGGGATATATTGGAGGGAGGAGGTTGTAAGCCATGCGTATCCTGATGTTCGGATGGGAATTTCCGCCCCGGATGAGCGGCGGCCTGGGCACGGCCTGCTACGGCATGACGGCGGCCCTGGCCGGCCTCGGCCACCGGATCACCTTCGTCCTGCCGCGGGACGGCGAGGCGGGCGCGGCCCCTTTTCTGGATCTTGTCTCCACCGCCGGCATCCCTCTGTCCGACGCCGACCGGGACGACGGCACGGAGACGACCCTCCGGCTTCTGGCGCTCCGCCCCCTTCCCTCCCTTCTCCATCCCTACATGGATGCGGGGCGCTACCGCGTCCTCTATCTTTCCGAAGGAAAGAAATTTCCAATAACAGCCGATGTTTACGGCCCCGACCTGATCGCCGAGGTGATTCGCTACGGCCGGGCCGGCGGCGTCCTTGCCCGCACCTCCACCTTTGACGTTATCCACGCCCACGACTGGATGACCGTCCCCGCCGCACTCCTGGCCCGCCGGATCAGCGGCCGGCCGCTCATCCTCCACATCCACTCCCTCGAATACGACCGGAGCGGCGAAAACGTGAACGAAGAGATTTTCGCGATCGAACGGGAAGGCATGGAGAAGGCGGACCGGATCATCGCCGTCAGCCACCGCACGAAGCGGATGATCGCGGAGTGCTACGCGATTCCCCCAGAGAAAATTTCCGTCGTCTACAACGCCGTAACCAAGACGGAGGCCCGGCAGATCTACCGCACAGAACGACAAGGGGGGCGGAAAATGGTCCTCTTTCTCGGCCGGATCACCTTCCAGAAAGGACCGGACTACTTCGTCGAGGCGGCGGCCCAGGTCCTCCATGTCCTGCCCGACGTGACCTTCGTGATGGCCGGCGCGGGCGACATGATGGGGCGGATGATCGAACGCGTAGCAGAGCTGGGGATCGGAGACCGTTTCCATTTCACCGGATTTCTCCAGGGCGAGGAGATCGAACGGATCTTCTCCCTGAGCGACCTCTACGTCATGCCGAGCGTCTCCGAACCGTTCGGCATCTCTCCGCTCGAGGCGATGTCGTACGACGTTCCGGTGATCCTCTCCCGCCAGTCGGGTGTTTCCGAGATCCTCCGACATGCGCTGAAGGTCGATTTCTGGGATGTCCGGGAGATGGCCGCCAAGATCATCGCCGTCCTGAAACACCCCGTCCTGGCCGGCGAGATGGCGGAGAAGGCCCGCGAAGAGCTCCGGAAGATCCGCTGGGAAACCGCCGCGGAGAAGATCGCAGCGATCTACCGGGAGGCGGCGGGGACATGATGCCGCATGCTCTTTACAAGGGGACACGATGCGGCATCG
>CAKKRN010000036.1:17415-23175 GCA_919902745.1 Syntrophaceae bacterium
GATGCGGCATCGTGTCCCCGTTATGCAGATTTGAAATCTGTCCCCTTATAAGGAGTACGAATGCCGAGCGTCTGTCTCTACTTTCAGGTCCACCAACCCTGCCGTCTTCGGAGGTACTGCTTCTTCGACGTGGGCTCTCTCCACGACTATGAGGACGAGACGGAGAACCGCCGGATACTGGACCGCGTCGCGGAGAAATGCTACCTTCCCGCCGGCGACCTTCTGCTTCGGTTGATTGAGAAATACGGCGGCGCCTTCCGGGTCGCCTTTTCCCTGTCCGGCGTTCTCCTCGATCAGTTGGAACGGCGCCGGCCGGATGTTCTGGGAAGCTTTCAACGTCTGGCCGCAACGGGATGCGTCGAGTTCCTGAACGAAACCGACAGCCATTCCCTTGCCTTCCTCTTCTCGCAGCGGGAGTTCCGGGCGCAGGTCATCCGCCACCGGGATCGGATCCGTTCCCTCTTCGGGCAGGAGGGTCGGACCTTCCGCCACACGGAGCTGACCTACAGCGACGCCCTCGCGGCAGCGGTGGAAAAGATGGGCTACCAAACGATCCTCGCCGAGGGGACCGAAAAAATCCTTGGCCGGCGGAGCCCCAACCTGGTATACAAACCGGCCGGCTGCAAGAAACTGAAGCTCCTGCTGCGGAACTACCGCCTCTCTGACGACGTGGCCTTCCGCTTCTCCGACCGGCATTGGGCCGAGTATCCACTCACGGCGGCCAAATACGCCCACTGGCTCCACCGGATCCGACGGGAAGAGGCGGTCGTCAACCTCTTCATGGACTACGAGACCTTCGGCGAACACCAGTGGCGGGAGACGGGAATCTTCGACTTTCTGAGGGCGCTCCCCGGCGAAATACTTCGCCACCCCGACTTTTGCTTCCGGACGCCCGCGGAAGCGGCCGCGGAGCACGAACCGGCCGGTGAAATCGACTGCCCCGATTTCATCTCCTGGGCGGACGAGGAACGGGACACGACGGCCTGGCTGGGCAACGCCATGCAGCAGGACGCCGCCGGCAAGCTTTACGCGCTCGAGGCCGCCGTCCGCAGTAGGAAGGACGAGGGGCTTCTGCGGATCTGGCGGATGCTCCAGACGTCCGACCACCTATACTACATGTGCACGAAATGGTTTTCCGACGGGGATGTTCACCGCTACTTCAACCCCTATGAGTCGCCCTATGAGGCCTACATCAACTACATGAACATTATCGATGATTTATCACAGCGGGTAAAAAATGAGCGGGGACATGATGCCGCATCGTGTCCCCGTTGTCAGGTTTTACGAACGGGGACAGATTTCAAATCTGTCCCCGCAAAACGGAGGGTTAAAGGAGAAAAGTCATGACAGAGGCGCAGGAATACTATCTTTTTGAGGTGAGCTGGGAGGTCTGCAACAAGGTCGGCGGGATCTATACCGTGATCACGAGCAAACTCCCCGAGGCGACGAAGCTCTTCGGCGAGCGTTATTTCGTCCTCGGTCCGGACCTCAAGACGAACCCCGATTTCGAGGAAACGGACGAAGAGTGTTGGAACCGCGTCCGCGAGGGGGTGGCCATCAAGGAGATTCCCTGCCGCTTCGGCCGCTGGAAAGTGCCCGGCAGACCGAAAGCGATCCTCGTCGGCTTCGGTAAAAAGTACGACAAGGAGCAGCTCCTCTTCCGAATATGGGAGGACTACGGCGTCGACTCCATCGCCGGGGGCTGGGACTATGTGGAGCCGGTCATGTTCAGCTATGCGGCGAGCGAGGTGATCGAAACCCTCTACAACTTCGTCGTGCGACCCCGGGGAATGCGGGCTGTCGCCCAGTTCCACGAATGGATGACGGGGGCCGGCCTCCTCGGCCTGAAGAAACGGGCGCCGGAGATCGGCACCGTCTTCACCACGCACGCCACAACGCTCGGGAGGACCCTGGCCTCCTACGGGATGGACATCTACACGGCGATGGACCATATCTCGCCGCAGCGGGAGGCGAGCGCCCACAACATCTCCGCCAAGTGTTCGATGGAGACGGCATCGGCCCGCGAGGCGGACTGTTTCACCACGGTGAGCGAGATTACCGCATCGGAGGCGAAGAACTTCCTCGGCAGGACCCCCGATCTGATCACACCGAACGGCCTGGACATCGAAAACATCCCCGACCTTGCGGCCGACCGGACAGCCGCGCTGAAATCCCGGGAGAAACTGCTTGCCGCCGCAACCCGGTTCCTGGGAAGGGATTTCCCCGCCAACGCCCGAATCATGCTGATCTCGGGACGCGGCGAATTCCACAACAAGGGGGTCGACCTCTTTTTGTCGGCCCTCGGCCGGCTGAACCGGGAGATGGGGCCGGACCAGACCGTCATCGCCTTTATTTTCGTCCTCGGCGACTACACGGATCTGATCCCCTCTCTCAAGAGCGACGCCGCCAAGCCCGACCCGGGGAATCCGCCCATTGCAAGCCACCGACTGCGGTACGAGGCCTCCGATCCCATCCTCCAGGCCTGCGAGCGTCTCGGTCTTAAAAATTTTCCGCAGAACCGGGTTCAGGTCATCTTCGTCCCGGCCTATCTGAACGGCCACGACGGCCTCATCAACATGACTTACTACGAGGCGCTCGCCGGTTGCGACCTCGGGGTCTTCCCCTCCTACTACGAACCCTGGGGGTACACCCCGCTCGAGAGCGTTGCCTACGCCGTGCCGACAGTCACGACCGATCAGGCCGGTTTCGGCCTCTGGGCGCAGAAGTGGGTGGGCGATTGCAACGGAATCATCCTCGTCAAGCGCCTGGGACAGCCGGAAGCGGCGATCACCGATCATCTCCATGCGATCTTCCGGGATTTTCTCACCCTGCCCGAAGCGGATGTGCAGTGCATGCGCGCCAATGCCCGCGCCGCGGCCTCCCGGGCCAACTGGAAGGATCTCTTCGGGAACTACGAGAAGGCTTTCAACCAGGCCCTCGCGACATCCCTGAGCCGGGCGGAGAAGCTCACCGTGGAGGACCTCAGGGCCGAGATGAAACACATCTTCGCGGGGACCGTCTCCGTTTCACCGCACTTCCGGACCTTCACCGCGGTGGCCAACCTCCCCCCGAATATCTCCAGGCTCCGGGAGCTCGCCCACAACCTCTGGTGGGCATGGAACCCCCGCGCCCGTGAACTCTTCTCCGCACTGGACCCCAAACTCTGGGAGGGGATGGGCAACAATCCCGTCCGGATGCTGGAGACGGTCTCTTCGGAGCGGCTGCTGGAGGCCTCGGAAAACGCCAGCTATATGAACCTATTCGGGCAGATCTTCCAGCAGTTCGATAAATACATGGACGACAAGACCCCGTCTCCGCAGATCGGGCCGCCCGACGGCCTGAAATGGTCGTCGCCCGTCGCCTACTTCTCGACCGAATACGGTCTCCACGACTGCCTGCCCATTTACTCCGGCGGTCTCGGCACGCTCTCCGGAGATCACCTGAAAACGGCGAGCGATCTGAACATCCCGCTGGTCGGCGTCGGCCTCCTTTACAAGAACGGGTTTTTCAAACAGGTGATCGACAAGAACGGCGCCCAGACGGCGGAGTATCCGGAGAACGATTTCTCCCGAATGCCGCTGGAGATCGTCCAAGACGACCGGGGGGATGCCGTACAGATCTCCCTGGAACTTCCCGGCCGGACGCTCTTCGCAAACATCTGGGAGGTCCATGTGGGGCGCGTCTCGCTTTACCTTTTGGACACCGACGTAACGCGGAACACCCCCCAGGACCGGAAGATCACGGAACGTCTTTACTGCTCCGAACCGCGAACACGGATCGAACAGGAAATCCTATTAGGGATGGGGGGCGTCCGGCTCCTCAAGCGGCTGGGGATCCGCCCCCGCGTCTACCATATCAACGAAGGGCACTCGGCCTTCCTGCTGTTCGAGCGGATCGGCACGCTGATGACGGAGGACGGGCTCTCCTTCGACGAGGCGAGCGAGCTCGTGCGCGGAAGCACCGTATTTACCACCCATACGCCGGTGGAGGCGGGAAACGAAAGGTTCAGCAAGGAGCTGATCGAACACTACTTCGCGAACTTTGTGAAGTGGACCGGGATCTCCTGGTCGCAGTTCTGGGAGCTGGGCGTGAAGGAGAGCGGCGAAGGGAAACCCTTCTTCATGACGATCCTGGCCCTGAAGATGGCCCACAAGAGCAACGCGGTGAGCCGCCTGCACGGGCAGGTCTCCCGGCGGATGTGGAGGGATGTCTGGAAAGGCTTCGACGAAACGGATATCCCGATAACCCATGTCACCAACGGCGCCCATGTGCTCTCCTACATCGCCCCGAGGATGAAGTCCGTCCTGGACACTTTCCTCGGCATGGACTGGGACCGGCACATCACCGATTCCGAACGGTGGGCGCGCGTCCAGGACATCCCCGACACCGTCCTGTGGCGAACGCGTTACGAACTCCGGCAGAAGTTGATCGACTTCCTCCGGGACGATCTCTCCCGAAACTGGATGAAGTATGGCTATTCGAAAACCTGGCAGGAGGAGCTCTTCGCGAAGATCAACCCGGCGGCCCTGATGATCGGTTTCGCCCGGCGCTTCGCCCCCTACAAGCGGGCGGACATGATCCTCTCCGACCTCGACCGCCTGGACCGGATCTTGAATCACCCCAGCCGTCCCGTTCATATCGTCTTTGCCGGCAAGGCCCACCCCGACGACGGAATGGGAAAGGACCTGATCAAAAAGGTCATCAGCGTCTGCAAGGACAAGCGGTTCCGGGGAAAGATCTTCTTCGTCGAGGGGTACGACATCCGGATCGCCCGTCACCTCGTCCAGGGGGTCGACGTCTGGCTGAACAACCCCCGCCGACCGCTGGAGGCGAGCGGCACCAGCGGTGAGAAGGTGGTCGCCAACGGCGTCCTCAACCTCAGCATCTCCGACGGGTGGTGGGTCGAGGGGTATGACGGCACGAACGGCTGGACCATCGGACCCGTCGTCAAGGGCTACGCCGAAGAGAGCGCAAACGCCGACGAAGAGGACAGCCAGTCTCTCTACGCTCTCCTTGAAAACAGCGTCATTCCGCTATATTATGACCGCGAGATGTCCGGGCTCCCTGAAAAGTGGCTTGCGATGATCAAGCGGTCGATGCAGACCCTGATCCCAAGGTTCAACACAGACCGGATGCTGATCGATTATTACCGCGACCTCTACCTCCCCACGGCAAGGCGGGAACACGAGCTCTATGCAGACGGCTACCGGATGGCCCGGGAGCTGGCCGACTGGAAGCGGAAGCTCCCGATGCGCTTCTCCTCACTGCGGCTTCTCGAGGTCAGAATCGACGGGATCCGGGGCGACACGATTCTTGTCGATCGGCCGCTGGATGTTTCCGTCCGGATCGATCCGGGAAAGCTGGAACCGGCAGAGGTCCTTGTAGAGCTGATCATCGGGCAGAGGGACGGCAGCGGCTTCGCCGAACCGCCGGAGTGCGTCTCCCTTCGACCGGACGGGAAGGATGCGGACGGAACGCTCACGTTCTGTGTCTCCTACACGGTCCGAAAAAACGGCGCCTACGCCTACGGCATTCGGGTCCTCCCCTACCACCCCCACCTTGCCGCCAAGCAGGAGACGGGGCTGGTGTACTGGGGTTAGGCGGGGGACATGAGGCCGCATCGTGTCCCCCGTCATGATGCCGCATCGTGTCCCCGTAACAGGGCTGAAGATCGCCGCCCCGGATCTTCAACCGCTCAGCGGAGGATCGGAAGAAACCGGTCTCATCGACTCAAAAGATGGGTAAACACATGTCCAAACT
>CAKKRN010000037.1 GCA_919902745.1 Syntrophaceae bacterium
CGGGACGAAAAGGGGTTCATCCGATTGATTACGGTACCCACTTCCCCTTGACATGTCGGCGCCTTCTTTCTATAGTCCCGCCTCAGAAAGGGTTTCCACAGAATAAGGGCGATTGAATTGAGATCCTCTTCCGCAGCGATCCATACCAAAGGCAAAATCCCCCATAAAACCGGCCTGCTGGCGCTGGGTATTTCGGCGTTGGGAGTGGTGTACGGCGATATAGGCACGAGCCCACTCTATGCCTTGAAAGAGACTTTCTTCGGGACACACCCGCTGGCGCGCAACCTGGAGAATGTCTTGGGCGTCCTCTCCCTCGTCTTCTGGACACTGCTGCTCATCGTAGGCGTCAAGTATGTGCTGCTGGTTCTGCGCGCCGACTTTCACGGCGAGGGGGGCATCTTCGCCCTGCTCGGGATCATCCGAAACAAACAGCCGCAAAACGGTAAACCCACGAGGCTCCTCTGGATCATCACCACTGCCGTGATGATCGGCGCGGCCGCTCTTTACGGCGACGCCGTCATCACCCCGGCGATTTCCGTGCTCTCGGCCTATGAGGGGCTGGAGGTGGTCACATCGGCCTTCAAGCCCGCCGTCGTCTGGCTGACTGTGATCACCCTCCTGTTGCTCTTCCTGTTCCAGAGCGGCGGCACAGCCCGCGTCGGCGGGATCTTCGGGCCGATCATGGTCGTCTGGTTCATTACCATTGGCGGCGTGGGGTTGGTCTGGATCATTGCCCACCCCATCGTGCTGCTGGCAGTCAATCCTCTCCATGCCTGGCGCTTTTTCGCCGCCCACGGTATCCGGGTCGTCTTTGTACTCGGGGCGGTGGTGCTCGTCATCACCGGGGCCGAGGCGCTCTTTGCGGACGTCGGCCACTTCGGGCGCAGGGCGATCCATGTTTCGTGGTACTCGTTTGTCTTTCCCTGCCTTCTCCTGAACTACTTCGGACAGGGCGCGCGTCTCCTTGACAGCGCGCCCATCCCAAGCAACCACCTCTTCTATGCTCTGTTCCCACAGAACGATGTAATCATCTATTCGGTAGTCGTTTTGGCCATGATGGCCACGGTGATTGCCTCGCAGGCCCTGATTTCCGGCGCCTACAGCATGACCCGGCAGGGCATTGCCCTGGGTTTTTTCCCGCGTCTGCAGATCATCTCCACGTCGGCCGAAATTGAAGGTCAACTCTATATCCCGGCGGTGAACTGGCTCCTCCTCACCGGCTGCATGCTCCTGGTGATCGGCTTCAAGACTTCGAGCGCGCTGGCCGCAGCGTACGGTCTTGCGGTGACGGGGACGATGGCCATTACATCGTTCATCTTCTATTTCGTGGCGCAGAGCTGGGGCTGGAAAAGGTATTGGATCGGTCCGGTATGCCTCGGTTTTCTCTTCATAGACCTTGCCTACTTTTTGGCAAATACCCTGAAGTTCTTTGACGGCGGTTATGTCCCGATCATGATCGCTCTCTTCCTCTTTTCCCTTATGCTGACGTGGCAGTGGGGCCGCGCCCAGTTGGCCGATGCCTTCTCCAGTTTTCTAAAAATCCCCTTACGGCGCTACCTGGAGTTGAAGCAGCAAATTATGGACAGCCCGCATTTGCGTACCATGTTCGGAATGCGCAGCCTGTCCCAGGTGGAAAGGGCCGTCGTTTTTCTGACGTCACGGCCTGTCCTGTCGCCTGACGACCCGTGTCCAATAGGCCTACGAATCTATATCCGGCGGAACGGCGCCATACCCAAGCACATCATTCTGCTGAATGTCGCTCATGTCCACCAACCGGTCGTGCCCGAAGAGAAGCGCTATGATGTAATCCCTCTCGGCGCGAACATCGTGGCGATCAATGTCCGTTACGGTTACATGCAGCGCCCCGACGTACCTTCCCTGCTGCGGACGCTGAAGAATAAAAAACTCATCAAGATCAATGAGAATCGATGGACCATCCAGGTCGGAGAAGAGGAGATTTTAATCGACCCGTCGCTGCGGTTCTTCCGACGTCTTATGCTCCGATTTTTCATTTTCATCATGCGCTTCACGAACTCGGCCGATCGCTACTTCGGTTTACGCGACTTTGCCGGCCGCAACAAAACGGTCATTCCCGTTTTGATCGGGCACAAATTTGCCTCTGTCACCGTCCTCGACAGCGAGCCGGCCGACCCGTATTCGGGCGGCGCAGCTCCCCAAAAATAAGTTTTAGACGATCGACCTTCCTTCCTGAAAGAGGTAGGTCGACATTTTTCTTTTTTATTGTAGATTTCGAAAGACTATCAGATAGAAGGACGCTGGACCATTTGTTTGAAGATGTAACTCAGACAAGGTCCATTCAACCGGATTATCAAATCATAAGTACGCATGAAGCCGATGAACCCGAAAGGGTTCCTTTGCCGCTCGGTGCCGGGGCGGCTACGCGATCGTCCAGGTCGTGGCGTCCGGCGCGTCCTGGAGGAGCACCCCGAGGCCGGCGAGCTCCTTCCGGATCTCATCGGCCCGCTGCCACGCCTTCGCCGCCCGCGCCGCCCGACGCTCGGCAATCAGACGTTCGATCTCCGCAACGGGCAGATCCCGCTTCGCCGCTTCCCGCTCCCGGTCCCGGCACAGGTAGGCATCGGGTTCCTCCAGGAAAAATCCCAGCACGGAACCGATCTCCAGAAGGGTCTTCCCCGCCTGCAGAAAGACGCCGGAGGATACGCCCGGCTTCTTCTCCGCAATCGCCGTGTTGATGAGGCGGACGGCGTCGAAGAGGTGGCCGATCGCGCGCGCCGTGTTGAAATCATCGTCCATGGAGTCGATAAAACGCTCCCGGAGGATCTGGAGCTGCGCCGTCATCTCCCCGTCCTTCCCGGCAGGTTCCGCGGCGATCGACGTTTCAACGGCCGCGATCTCCTTCAGCGCCTTCAGCGTCGCGTAGAACCGGTTCATCCCCTGCCGCGCCTCGTTCAGGGCGGCGTCGGAAAAATCGACGGGACTCCGGTAATGGCTCTGGAGCAGGAAGAGCCGCAGGACCTCGGGATGATACTGCTGCAGAATGTCCCGAATCGTGAAGAAGTTGCCGAGGGACTTCGACATCTTCTCGCTGTTCACCCGGACGAAGCCGTTGTGCACCCAATAGCGGGCCAGGGTCTTGCCGGTCGCCCCCTCCGACTGGGCGATCTCGTTTTCGTGGTGGGGAAAGATCAGGTCCTCGCCGCCCCCGTGGATGTCGAAGGTCTCCCCGAGGTAGCGCTGGCTCATCACCGAGCACTCGAGGTGCCACCCCGGCCGGCCGCGGCCCCAGGGGCTCTCCCACCAGGGCTCCCCCTCCTTGCTCGCCTTCCAGAGGGCGAAATCGAAGGGGTTGCGCTTCTTATCGTTGACGTCGACGCGGGCGCCGGCCAGCATGTCCTCGAGGTTCCGGCCCGAGAGCTTCCCGTACCCCGGGAATCGCTCCACCGAGTAATATACGTCCCCATCCATCGGGTAGGCGAGCCCCTTTTCGAGCAGGGTGGTCACGAGGCGGATCATCCCGTCGATGTGCTCCGTATCCCTTGGGGTAAACTTAGGACGGGCGACGCCGAGCGTCCCCATATCCTCGTCGTGTTCGCGGATGTAGAGCTCGGCGATCTCGGCGATCCCCTTTTGTTCGCGGCCCGCCTTGTTGATGATCTTGTCATCGACATCGGTGAAGTTTTTCACATAGGTGACGTCGCAGCCGCGGTAACGGAGATAACGGGTGATCACATCGAAAACGACCGCCGAGCGGGCGTGTCCCACATGGCAGACGTCATACGCCGTGATTCCGCAAACGTAGATCCCGACCTTCCCCTCCTCCAAGGGATGGAATTCCTCTTTTTTTCTCGACTGGGTGTTGTAGATTCTCAGCGTCATCTCTCCTCCGGGGTCATGGGTACAGGGCGACCAGCGGCAGTCCGGTCCCCTCCGGGAGACCGACCATCAGGTTCATGTTCTGGATCGCCTGGCCGGAGGCCCCCTTGATCAGGTTGTCGATCACGGAGACGACGATGAGCCGCCCGGTCCTCTTGTCCACGGTGACGCCGATATCGCAGAAATTCGAGCCGACGACCGAGGAGAGGTTGGGGTACTGCCCGGCCCGGCAGATCCGAACGAACGGTTCTTCCCGGTAGAATTCCCGATAGAGGGCCGTCGCCTCCGCGGCGCTAACATCCTTTTCCAGCTCCGCGTAGATCGTGCTCAGGATCCCCCGCTTCACCGGCAGCAGGTGCGGCGTGAAGGAGATCTTCATCTCCCGGCCCGCCAGGAGCCCCAGCTCCTGCTCGATCTCCGGGGTGTGCCGGTGTCCGCCGACCTTGTACGCCTTGAAGCCCCCCTCCACCTCGCAGTAGAGCGAGCCGATCTGAGGCTCCCTGCCCGCGCCGCTGACGCCCGATTTCGAGTCGGCAATGACGGAGGAGGGGTCAATCCAGCGCGACCGCAGGACGGGCGCCAGCCCGAGAATGATGCTCGTGGGATAACAGCCCGGATTGGCCGTGAGACGGGTCTTGCGGATCGCGTCCCGGTGGAGCTCGGGCAGGCCGTAAACCGCCTCTTCGAGCATCCCGGCGGCCGTATGCCGGCCGTACCAGGCCTCATAGGAGATCGCATCCCGGAGGCGGAAGTCCGCGCTCAGGTCGACAACCTTCCGGCCCGCCCGGATAAAGAAGGGTGCGATTTCCATGGAAACACCGTGGGGAAGGGCCAGAAAGATGAAATCGGCGAGGCCGGCCACGGCTTCGGGAGGGTCGTTCGTGTAGACGAGATCGGTCCGTCCGGACAAGGCCGGATAGACCTCGGAGACGGGCACCCCCGCGAATCGCCGGGAGGTCGCCGCCACAACCTCTGCCTCCGGATGGCCGAGCAGCAGCCGGAGCAGTTCCTGCCCGGTATAGCCGCTGCCCCCGTAAATGCCGACCTTGATCACCTTGCTCCTCCT
>CAKKRN010000038.1 GCA_919902745.1 Syntrophaceae bacterium
CTGTCCCCCTATTATTTTAAATATGAAAAAAGATAATCCTCTGAAAAAACCGGCCGCGGGGCAGGAGCGGCGCCGGAAGAGCAGCGAAGCGGAGCTTCTGCTCGACATCTCCAAGACGATCGCGGCGTTCGAGACGCTGGACGAGATCCTGAAGAGCCTGGTCGAGATCACGACCCGGGAGCTCAAGGCCGACCGGGGCACCATCTTTCTCAACGACAGCGAAACGGGCGAACTCTACTCCCGTGTCGCCCAGGGGAATTTCCAGCGCGATATCCGCATCCTGAACAACACCGGCGTCGCCGGTCACGTCTTCACCAGCGGGGAAGGGGTCATCGTGCACAACGCCTACGAAGACGCCCACTTCAATCGGTCCATCGACGAACAGACCGGCTACATCACGAAAACGATCCTCTGCGTCCCCATCCGGACGATCAAGGGGGAGATCATCGGCGCCGCCCAGGTCCTGAACAAGAAGAAGGGCCTGTTCACGAAGGCCGATCAGAAACTTCTGGTAGCGATGACCACGCAGGCAGCAATCGCGCTGCAGAGCACCCAGTTCGTCGAACGGACGAAACAATTCCGTCGGAAGGAGATGGAGTTTTTCAACGTCGTCTCCGAGGTGACCGCCGAGATCGATTTGGGCGCCCTTTTACAGAAGGTGATGTCCGAGGCGACACGGATGCTGAACGCCGAGCGGGCCACCCTCTTCCTCAACGACGAGAAGACGAACGAACTCTTCTCCAAGGTCGGGCTGGGATTGGCGGCGACGGAGATCCGCCTGCCGAACCACCTCGGAATCGCAGGGGCGGTCTTCACCTCCCGGGAGACGATCAACATCCCGTACGCCTACGCCGACCTGCGCTTCAACCCCGCCTTCGACAAAAAAACGGGATTCTTCACCCGCTCCATCCTCTGCGTCCCGGTGATCAACAAGGACGGGAAGATCATCGGGGTGACCCAGGTCCTGAACAAGCGGAGCGGCCCCTTCACCGCGGAGGACGAATCGCGGTTGAGGGCCTTCACCGCGCAGGTCTCGATTTCGCTGGAGAACGCCAAGCTCTTCGACGACGTCCAGAACATGAAGAACTACAGCGAGAGCATGTTGGAGAGTATGTCCAACGGCGTGATTACGCTGAACGAGGACGGGAAGATCGTCACCTGCAACGCCGCCGGTCTCCGGATCCTCCAGCTTGCCCCCGAGGAGATCCTGAAGCGGAAGGCCGCCGATTTCTTCACCGGCGCCAACGGCTGGATCATCGAAAAGATCCGGCATGTCGAGGAAAGCGGAAAGCCGGACGTCATCATGGACGCGGAGGCGGAATTCGCGGGAACCCGGATCTCCGTCAACCTGACGCTGCTGCCGCTGGTCAACACCGCGAAGAAGAAGCTGGGTTCGATGATCATCATCGACGACATCACCAGTGAAAAGCGGATGAAATCGACCATGTCCCGCTACATGGATCCGGGGCTGGCCGATCAGATCCTCGAGGGCGGCGAGGAGATCCTGGGCGGCAAGAGCACCGTGGCGACGGTCCTCTTCTCCGACATCCGGGGATTCACGACGCTGACAGAGGAACTGGGAGCGCAGGGAACGGTCTCGCTGCTGAACGAATACTTCACGATCATGGTGGACTGCATCCAGAAAGAGGGGGGAATGCTGGACAAGTTCATCGGGGACGCGATCATGGCCGCCTTCGGGGTTCCGATCCCGCATGAAGACGACGAGGACCGGGCGGTCCGGGCGGCAATCGGCATGATCCGGGCGCTGCACGTCTGGAACCGCCAGCGCTCGGCCGAGGGGAAAAAGCCGGTCGGGATGGGCATCGGCCTCAATACGGATACGATCGTCTCCGGAAACATCGGCTCGCCGAAACGGATGGACTACACGCTGATCGGCGACGGCGTGAACCTCGCCTCCCGCCTGGAGAGCCTCTGCAAACAGTACCATGCGAGCATCCTGATCAGCGAGAACACCGTCCGGCGGCTGAAGGGAACCTACCGGATCCGCGAGGTGGACCGCGTACAGGTCAAGGGAAAGACAGAGAGCGTAGGGGTCTGTGAGGTTCTCGACTATCACACCGAAGAGAGCTCACCCAACCTGATGGAGGTGGTGACCCTCTTCCGGGACGGCCTGACCCTCTATCGCCGGAGGGAGTGGGACAGGGCTATTTCCAGATTCAACGAAGCCCTCCGCCTGAATCCGGATGAGAATCTTTGCGGGATGTATATCGAGCGTTGTATCCGTTTCCGGGATGAGCCGCCGGGCGACGACTGGGACGGCGGCTGGATCATGAAATAATTGTAATTGGGGACAGAGCCCCTATTGTTTTCAGCGGAAACAATAGGGGCTCTGTCCCCAATTAAGGAGGAGATATGAGCGTACTCATTCAT
>CAKKRN010000039.1 GCA_919902745.1 Syntrophaceae bacterium
TCAAGAGTGATCATGGTTTGTCACCCGATGATGGCAGCCACATCCTTCACGATCCTGAAGGCCCTCTCCAGATCGAATTCCCGGAAATCCTTTTCGCGCAGCACTGTTTTCAATTCCGTATCGAGCTGACGTCGCAGAGCAGCCAAACGTTCCGGAGATATATCAACCGGTTCGTTGCCCGGTACGGCCATTTTTTGCCTGACCAGTTCAATAAGGCTGCTATCATTCGGTTGCAATCCCAGTCGACGAACTGCAAAATCAAGGTCAAAGAAATCCCGCACGGCGGCTTCCCTTCGAGATAACGCCGCCCGGAATTTTTCAGCGAACGCCTCCCTTTTGGACATACAGTTCAAAACAAGAGGCTCATTCAGGGGTTTTGCTGTCGTAGGGTTCAGCAAAAGGGTTTTTGCCATCCCCGTTTCCGGTGGCAAGAGCAGTGGTTCGCGCAAACCCACTTCCACTTTGATGGTCTCTTCTTTTCCGGCAATCCTTGATTGATAACCAATGATTGCATTGTGTTGCGTCGAATTGTTGGCTCCCGTCAACGGTTCTACGACACGAAAGCCAGGCAGCCGATCCGGCAATGCGGTCACGATATCCTTCAGACCCCTGGCCTTCTTGCTCCGTTCAGCCCGCGACGAATCCACCGGCATTGATACGACAAAATCCAGGTCCTCGCTCAACCGGTAGAAATCGGCATGAATTTTTGCCAAACAAGTTCCGCCCTTGAATACGAGTGCATTGCCTACCGTCGTGAGGTACTCCAGCAGAACCGTACAAAAGTAATCTTTCTCGACGAGCCGGGCTGAAAATGTCGTCTCCTTTGCGGTGAAGCTCACCGCAGCCACAAAGAATTCCGGGTCTTCATGCCAGGGAAACAAACGAGACTCAAGTCGGCTCATTCAGCACCACCCCCCAACGGCGGTTGAATTTCCCTCGTTTGGGACGGCCGGGAATCCATGGGATCATGCTGCGGGTCTGCTTTAATGCTTCATCCAGTCTCCTCAGCAACGACTCTTTCACTCCTTCTCTTTCCAACAGCGCCCCCATTCGACGAATCGTTCCCGTGTTGCCGAAACGCAAGGTGATGGTCACCAATTCCTCGATATCGACACGTTTCTGCCGCAAATCGTTTCTGATCCATTCATAGGCCCTTGGCAGACTGTTGAACCGCGACCAGTCGTAAACAGCATCCACGAGCGTTCTCGCCCTCGAAGCATATATCGCCCTTTCGCCATCCCAAGAGACGACATCCGTCGTGTCCCCCAGGCGCGCATCGGCCACCTTGATGAGGGTCATTGCCACCGCGCCGACCGTACGGTCTCCGAAAAGCCGGTTGTTGTACGCATAAATCCGGTTGGGGATCTGATCGTCGAAACCGTAGTGGTTGAAAGTATTCGGCCCGCAAATCTGGTAACGCCCCTTCACATCCTCCATCAGGGCGTTCAAGGCCAGGGCCTCGCTCGGTGTCCATGCCCCGCCCAGCGGCAAACCAGGCGGTATAAGGTATAATCCCTGTCGCACCCTTGCGATCAGCCCCCCGCGCGAAAGCCGGCTGAGCAATTTTCGCTCCTGCTCCGGCGCCAGTTGCAGCACGGATGCGACCAAATCCCCCGCACGCACGGTCCTGAGCTTGCGCATTTGGACATAGGCGAAAAACTGCGTCTCCAACATTCCCAATTTACGTTTCATGTGAGCATACTATTATAGAGCTTATGCCCTGTCAAGGCATTATCC
>CAKKRN010000040.1 GCA_919902745.1 Syntrophaceae bacterium
GCTTGGGCCGGTGACGAAGGTCAGGCGCGATGGGATATCGGCGCCGAATTCCGCCAGATAGCCGCCAAGGTCGGGCCGGCAATCTTTTGCGTAGCTCAGCGCAAGGTGTGTTTCCGGCAAAAGGGAGGCCAGGGTCCCAAGGCCTGGGCCGGCTGGGAAGGCAAGGCTTCCCGTTTCCGCGATAAATGCGCCGCAAAAGGTGATGCCAAGATTGGTAGAACCAAGGGCCGACCGGTTCCAATCGTAGCCGCCGTCAATTCTTCGCCTTGGCGAGACCGTAGCAGAACCGCACTTCTCAACTTCGGTCTTCACGGTGCGAAGAAGAGGCTCAGGCCAGCCGATCAGTGGAAGCGCGACGGATTTGGCCTGGAGTTCGTCGACAAGCGCCGCGAGGCGCAGGTTGAGATCGGACAAGCTCAAAAGCTCAACGTTGACGCCCACGCCCTGGGCCTTTGCAAGGTATTGATTGAGGATCATTTGCCGTGGCTCCTTGTTCCCCACCAATCGCGGAAACTCTCTCCCTCTTGCGGTTTGGGCGGCTCACGGCACACCATCCACTCTTTCAGCGCCGGCGCCATCAGCCCCTTGCCGCCTTTTTTCAGCATCCGACGCATTACGATCATCCCAAGCCGGTAGAGGGAAGGGGTATTCGCGCCAAAGGCAGTTAGTTTCATCATAAAAGGCGGTTTTTTGACGTCGGAGCGCAGATCCCGAAGATAATCGGGCAAAGGCACGCACACCGGGCACACTTCGGCGCAGCGACCGCAAAGGGTGCAGGCGTTTGGCAGATCGGCGTAGATTTCAAGCCCTGAGATCAGCGGTGAAATGACCGAACCCATCGGACCGGGATAGGTGGCCTGATAGGCATGGCCGCCCACCGCTCGGTATACGGGGCAGTGGGATAGACACGCTCCGCAGTGCAGGCAGTGCAATATCTCGCGGTAAGGGCCTTTGGCAATTCGGGAGCGGCCATTGTCCAAAAGGATTATGTGTAATTGTTCCGGCCCCTCTTCCTCTCCGGTGCGGCGCGGGCCGGTGACGATCGACATATAGGAGGAAATCGTCTGGCCGCAGGCGGAACGGGCCAGCAGCGCCAAAAACTTAGGCATGTCGGCCATTTCCGGGATGATCTTGTCGATGCCCACCACCGCCAGATGAATGCGCGGCAGGGTGGTTGCCATGCGGATGTTGCCCTCGTTGCTTACCAGCACTATGGAGCCGGTTTTGGCGATGGCGAAATTGCCTCCGGTGATCCCCATGTCTGCGGCTAAAAACTTTTCACGCAGGTCTTTTCGCGCGGCGGCTACCAATGCCTCAACACCCAGGTCTGGCGGCGTGCCAAGCTTGTCGGTGAAAAGTTCCGCCACCTGGGCGCGGCTTCTGTGGATTGCCGGGGCCATTATGTGCGAGGGCTTCTCATTTGCAAGCTGGATGATGAACTCGCCCATATCGGTTTCGGTGACGGTGATGCCGGCTGCCTCCAGCGCCTCGTTTAATTCCACTTCCTCGGCGGTCATCGACTTGCCCTTGACGGCGGTTTTCGTACCATTGTCGGCGGCTATCTTTATGGCGAGGCGGGCCGCTTCTGCTGCGTCTTTTGCCCTATGGACAACCGCACCGGCAGCCTGGGCATTGGCGGTAAAAGATTGCGCGTATTTCTCCAGATTGCCGGAGATTTCCAGCTTTCGGGTGCGACCATAGTCGCGAAGCGCTTCAAAATCGGGTGTGTCAGCGACGGCCAGCGCCATCTTTTCGGAAAGGAGGTTGGCGGTTTTTCGCACTGCGGCGATGACCTGGGAGTTTCGCACTGCATCGCGGGATGCTTTTCGGAAATTGGGGGCAATATGACTCATCGCGTTTTGCCCTCCAGTGTTTCCATCATCAGTTCGGCAAGGTGGACAAAGCGAAGCCGGCCAAGATTTTGCCTCT
>CAKKRN010000041.1:0-9260 GCA_919902745.1 Syntrophaceae bacterium
AAGAAAATCAGCAAAACAAAGAACTTTACACCGATAGAATTGCCAACACGAACCATGCGATTAAATATTTTGGGATAGCTCATAATTTATCGGCTAAAGTAACGTTGTAGTGAGATTACGTACGCTGAAACCCTTTTTCACCCGAAATGAAAAAACAAAAAACCACGTTCTCTTAGTAGGCTGTGGGTTTATGTCACCTGAAATCGTTCACCTTGAACCCTCATATTGCCTGAAGGGAAAAACGGAAAAACAAAAAATCAGTCTATTTCTGATAGGATAATTCAGTTAAAAATTAATTACAAGAGATATTTGTTTGAAGAGATCAGAAATCATGATAGAAGACCAACCACTGCACTGGGTCGTTTGAAAGGGATCAAGAATAGATTAACATCCGGCAATCATCGTTGTATACGAAGAAAAACGTCTGTGCAGATTTTGGATATTTAAGAGATGCGTTGCAGGATCCATCCGGTTCGGGAGGCCTTGGCCGTCTGTCAGAAGCACGAAACAGGCTTTTGCAGGGAGTGTTGCGAATGTCTGAATATCGATCATTGCTGTGAATGCACGGACCCCAAATTATACTGCAAATTCAGAAGCCAGTGCGTGATCTGGGAAATGTCTCGTGACCGTAGGAAGAAAGACGCGCGGGACGGGTAGGAAGAACGGTGTATTTCGCCCTTCTCGACGGGGCTGGGAGGAAATCGGATATGAAGCTTGCGATTGCGGGAAAAGGCGGGGTAGGAAAAACATCACTAACGGTCTGGATCGGCGATTATCTGGCCCGTCAGGGGGAAGAGGTCTGGCTCCTCGATGCGGATACGGCGCTTTCCCTGGGGCAGGCGCTCGGCCTTCCGGAAAGCGACATTCCTTTGCCTCTGATCCAGGAGAAAGAGCTGATTCGAGAGCGGGTCGGAGAAGGATTCATCCGCTTAAATCCCGCTGTCGAAGATCTGCCGGAGCGGCTCTCCAAAAAGGTTGCCCATCTCAAACTCCTGGTGATGGGTACCATTGCAGGCGCCGGAGGCGGTTGCGCCTGTTCGCCGAACGCCCTGGTCAAGGCATTGCTCGCCCACCTGATCATCGAAAATCGGCAATGGGTCATCGTGGATCTGGAGGCCGGCGTGGAACATCTGGGACGCGGCACCGTCCAGTCTGTGGATGGGCTCGTCGTCGTGAGCGAACCCAGCATGAGGAGCCTGCAGACGGCCTCCCGCATCAGTGTGCTGGCCAGGGAAATGGGACTTCTCCGTCAGGTGTTGATCATCAATCGCGCCCCCGGCGATTTCCACTTGCCGGGCATGGAAGGTCTCCCTCCCTTGACGGCAACCATTCCAGTCCTGCCCTCTCTTGCGTCCCGGCAGCTCGCATCCTCTTCCGTGCTTGATCTTGCGGAGCGGGAACAACTCGACCGGATTGCCGCCAAGATTATCTCCGCTTTAAAGTCTTGACGGCTTCGAAATCAAGGGATACCGCCCATTTCTCTTTTCCGCAATATCGGGACGGCACATTTGCCGATATTTTTCTTGACAAAACCGGTAAAAAATTTATTATGCCCCCGCGTTGACGATCTCTCTTGCTCGATGCGGGATACTATGCCGATTCTTGTCATCATCTTTTTTCTGATCCTGGGATCCCCCGTTGGGGCCGCCGTCCCGTCGGACGACTGTTTCAATTGCCACGAAGAGTTCAAAAAAAGGACCTCCCACGAAAGCATTGCCTGCACGGACTGCCACATCGGCATTAAAGAGATCCCTCACGAAGAGAAACTCACGCCTCCCGCATGCAATGCCTGCCACCATAAGACCGTCGAGCGCTACTCGGCCGGCATCCACAAATCCAAGGGCCTTGCCTGCAATCAATGCCATGCGATCCACGGGAAAAAAAAGGGAAAGGGAGCGGATTGCGCTTCCTGTCACCCCAACGTCGCCCACAAGGCGCTGCCTTCCAAGGGAAAACACCTCGCCACGCTGAATTGCGTCGCCTGCCACGGCAAGCTGGATAAGAGCGGGATCACGGCGACGGTTACGCTGCCCAAGGGGGCGACCCTGGAGAGGAAGGCCGTTGACCGGGATGGCAATGGATTTGCCGACCCGACCGAGTGGCACGCCTTTGAGGCCCTGCTTGATCAGAAGTTTAAGGGCTATAAGCTGGAGAAGCAATACTGGGCCTATGGCGATAACCATGAGATCATGCCCAAGGCCGCAGACTGCGGCGAGTGTCATGAGAAAAGGACCCGCTTTGCCAGCGCGGTGGGAAGGATCACTGACGTGACGAGTTACAGCGTACAGATCACGCCCTCTGTTTTCATCCCTGAATTCCCGTCCCTCCGCGAGTTCCCCAAGACCGTCCACGGACAGAAAGGGGTCCGGTGTACCGACTGCCACATCTCCAAGGATAAGATCACCGACAAGGTCTGCGTTCGCTGCCACGAGCAGGTCTACCATACCTATGAAAAATCCATTCATGCCAAGAAGGGGGCCACCTCCTGCACCGACTGTCATAACCCTCACTTGATCAAGACCTACAAGGAGTTCAACGCCAAGGAGCGGATTGCGATCTGCTCCCGCTGCCACAAGGACTACATCACCCGGCACGAGTGGCTGCCGAACACCACGCTCCATTTCGACTACCTCGAGTGCACGACCTGCCATAGCCCGGGCTCGGAAAAGAGCATGGTCTTCTTCTTTGCGAATAAAAAAAACAATAAGAAAAACGCTCTGCAATACGAGGCTCTCGAACGGGTCTTCGGCAAAAATGTACATCTCAAGTCGGTCATCAACACCTACGCGGAGAACATGGTCAAGGGCGAAGAGATCGGTCGTTTCGTCGTTGACCTGAAGAAAAAGATGGGGGAAGAAATCTTCGTCGATGCGGAAATTATCGTTACGAAGGTGCATCACGACTACTCGGTCACGAGGCTTAAGGAGAGGAACTGCGTCACATGTCACTCGCCCCAGGCCCATTTCTACAATTCCATGTACCTTATTCTGCCTGAAAAGGACCGGCACATCTATGTCCCGGTCAAAGGCACGCTGCTCTCCGTCTACCCCATCGGAATGGCTTTGGATATCTACCTCCTCGGGGAAGAAAAAATCACGAAGGATGACATCTACGCCCTGCTTGGCAAAGCGCCGGAGGGTTCAGCCGCTTACGCCAAGAGCCTCGGCTTCAAGTTGATCGACCTTGTCGGGGTGATCCTGGTGATCCTGGTGATTCTCTCGGTCCTGGCGCACGCGCTGCTGCGGATACTGGTGAAACGATGAAAAAGGTTTTCCTCCATACGCTGACCATCCGAATATGGCACTGGATCAATGCGCTGATCGTAATCGCGCTCATGATTACCGGCATCCAGCTCAGGGCGCCGGGGATCGAAGAGTTCGCCCGCAAGATGGCCGTCTGGATCCCCGAATACAGTGTGGCCGTCCTGATCCATAAGTACATCGGTTATGCGATGGCCCTCTCCTTCCTTTTCTGGCTGGTCTATATCATTGCCAGCGGCAGCTTCCGGACCCATTACATCCTGCGGCCGGCGGATCTCCCAACCCTGGGGAAGCAGGCGCTCTACTACATCTTTGGCGTATTCCAGGGAAGTGAAAATCCTTTCACTCCTACTGCGGAAGGGAAGTTCAACCCTTTGCAGAAGATCGCCTACGGTTCGGTCATGCTCGTGATTACCCCAGTGATTGTCATCACGGGCATCCTCTTCAGCGACATCTTCTTCTTCCGCGGCGTGATCGACTGGCTGGGCGGAGTCAGGCCGCTCGATGCGCTGCATGTTGTGGCAAGCTACCTATTTCTGTTAAATTTGATCGTCCATCTGTACATGTGTACGATGGGACACCACATCTTCGACCACATCAAGGCAATGATCCTGGGCTTTGAAGAGATGCCGGAAGACTCCCCCTCGAGGCATTGAGCCCTCTCTGTTGCGCCCCCAACCCCACCCTGCCGCCGAAATTGAAAATCGGCGCTGTCGGTTTCTTGACCGGCATTCGGGCACCGAACCACCATCGATCATCTCAAACTTACAAAGGACTTTGCCCGTATTCATCTATTGCGACCCTGAAACCCTCATTCTTCCTTTCGCGGATCGAAAAAGGCGGGGGGTCGATAACATTTCATGAGAAGGCGATGGCGATGATCCATGGAGTCGCGGTAGAAATAAGTTGGATTTTGACGGCGGATGATTTATAAGTATACGATATGTCGAAGGGATGGAAGATGAGGGTGCTGGGGCTCGATTTTGGCGATCGGAGGATCGGCGTTGCAATCTGCGATGAGCTTGGGATGACCGCCCGGGGGATCGCCACCGTCGTCCGGAAGAACCGCGATGCGGATCTCGCGGCGATCGCCGGGTTCGTCGAGCGCTTCGGCGTCGAAAAGATCGTCATCGGTTATCCGCTCCGCCTCGATGGCAGCGAGGGGATCCAGTGCGATAAGGTCAACCGGTTCGCCCGGCGGCTGGAGACCCGTCTCTCCATGCCCGTAATCCGCCGGGATGAAACCTTCTCCACCAAGGAGGCGGAGGAGCTCCTACGGGAAACCGGCGTGCGCCGGGAGAAGCAAAGGGCGGTCATCGACCGGCTGGCCGCCTGCATCATCCTTCAAGGCTATCTCGATACCTTGCCCCATGAAGCGGGAAACGGACGGACCGCCCCATGAACATGCTCGCATGGATTAAAAAGAGATTGGAAATAACACGGAATCCTCGGCGAAAGAGGACACTCCTGTTGCTTCTGGTCCTTTTCCTGACCGGAGCGGCTTTCTACCGTTACGCAACAACCCCTGTCAATGACATCACCATCGCCAGGACGGTCGACATCCCGAAGGGATCCGGTTTCTTCCGGATTACGGAGATTCTCGACAATGCCGGTCTGGTTCATAATCGTCCTTTCTTCTGGGTGCTGGCCATTGGTAAAAAGGCAGCGAGACACATCCGGGCGGGTGAATATGAACTCAACGGCGCCATGTCGCCTTCGGCGATCCTCGACAAACTGGTCCGGGGGGAGATCAAGGTTTATCCGGTGACGCTGCCCGAGGACATCACCGTAAACGAGGTGGCCAGGCGGCTTTCCGCCTATAATCTGGTCAATGAAAAGGATTTCATGACGTTGGCGACCGACCGATCTTTTCTTGCCTCTCTCGACATCGAGGCCGACAGCATCGAGGGATACCTCTACCCCGACACCTACCGGTTCGACCGGTCCATGACGATCAAAGAAATCATCCGGATCCTTGTTGGGCAGTTCTGGATGAAAGTCACGCCGGAGATGCGGAAGCGCGCACAGGAGATCGGCCTGACCCTCCCCCAGTGGGTGACCCTTGCCTCGATCATCGGCAAGGAATCTGGATACGGCGCCGAAAAAACGCTGATCTCCGCCGTCTTTCACAACCGTCTGAAAAGGGGAATGAAACTGCAGAGCGACCCGACGGCCATCTACAACTTACAACAGGAAGTCGGTCACGTGAAAACCGTCCTGCTGAGACACCTGAAATCGGACACACCCCACAACACCTACCGGATCAGCGGGCTGCCGCCGGGTCCCATCGCCAACCCCGGCATCGATTCCCTTCGGGCAGCCCTCTACCCCGCCAAAGTCGATTACCTCTACTTCGTAGCCAAGAACGACGGGTCACACCAATTCTCCAGCAACCTCGCCAGCCACAACCAGGCCGTTTTAAAATATCAAATTAACAGGCAAAAAAAGTAAAAATTTTTCTTGACAAAGGCAAAATCCTCCTCTATCTTAAGCCAAAAGTGGGGCAAAGTGGATTATTGTGGAGGGAAAGCCTTCAATGTCCGTCTTCAGGGGTCAGTATTACCACACCATCGACGACAAAGGGAGAGTCATTTTTCCTTCGCGACTCCGTGAGGTATTCGCCGAGAAATATGACAACCGTCTCGTCATCACGAACTGGGACGGCTATCTGATGATTTTTCCTTACGATGAGTGGCGTATCATCGAGGAAAAGGTCTCTCACCAATCCCTCCTGCGGAAAGAGGTCCGCGCCTTTCAGCGGTTTTTCATGTCCGGGGCGATTGATTGTACCCTGGATGGCCAGGGAAGGATCCTCATCCCCCAAAATCTCAGGGAATTTGCAAAGCTGGAGAAGGAGATCGTCCTCGCCGGCATGATCAAGGTGATCGAGATCTGGAGCAAGGATAGGTTCGAAGCCGAGATGAAAAAAAGCGGGGACAACCTGGACGGCTTCAGCGACTATATGGCGGATCTCGGGATATAGAAGACCCACAAACGGGCAGCTCCAGAATTCGTTGCGAAAGCACCATGAGATGGACGTCTTCCACAAACCGGTTTTGGTTGCAGAGGTTATGGCATCCCTTCAATGCCGAACCGGGGCCGTCTATCTGGACGGCACGGTGGGGGGCGGGGGACACGCCTTTGAAATCTTGCGGAACTCGGCGCCGAACGGCCGACTGATCGGCATCGACACCGATGCGAACGCGCTCCGGGAAGCACAGAGGCGTCTGGCGCCTTTCGGCGACCGGGCGATCTTGCTGAAGGGAAATTTCGCCACGATGGAAACCATTCTGGCCGGGATGAACATCGGGAAGGTGGAGGGAATCCTCCTCGATCTGGGGGTTTCCTCCCATCAACTGGACACGGCAGGACGGGGCTTCAGCTTCGCCGTGGATGCGCTTCTGGACATGCGGATGGACCAGGACCAGGGTCCGAGCGCGTACGATCTCATCCACACCCTGTCCCGGGACGAGCTGGCAAAGATCATCCGGAATTACGGAGAGGAGAGAATGGCGGGAAGAATCGCGCGGGCCATTGTGGAAAGGCGGATTCTTTCCCCGATCCGAACGACGGCCGATCTCGCCGGAATTGTGGCCTCGGCATTGCCTAAGGCCCGGGGACCCGCCCGGATCCACCCGGCCACCCGGACCTTCCAGGCTCTCCGAATCGCCGTCAACGACGAACTCGCCAGCCTGCGGCAGGCTTTGGCGGACGGAATGGAGCGTCTCAAGGATGGCGGGCGCTTCTGTGTGATCTCTTTTCATTCGCTGGAAGACCGAATCGTGAAGAACGCCTTTCACGCGGAAGAGAAAGGCTGCATCTGCCCTTCTGACTTTCCCCTCTGCGCCTGCGGTCGGAAACCGACGATGAAAGTCCTGACACGAAAGCCGGTGGTTCCCGGCGAGGCAGAGGTCCACGATAACCCGCGCGCCAGAAGCGCAAAACTGAGAGTCGCAGAGAGGATCGGATCATGCAGGCCGTAGAGGTTCTCAAACAGACGGTTCGCCCGCAGGAGGATGCGTCCGGCCGCATCGGATATTCGACCTGGATCTTCATCGCCTCCGTCCTGATGGCGGTGGCCCTCCTCTACGTATGGAGCCATATCCACATGACGGAGTTGGAGTACCAGATCGCCCGGGAACTGAGCAGCCGGGAACAGATCACGGAAGAGCAGGCGAAGCTGAAGGTTGAACTCGCCACGCTGAAATCACCCCAGAGGATCGAAACCATCGCCCGGGAAAGACTGCAGATGACGTATCCGGAAAGGGAACAGGTGATCATGCTGAAATGACGGGCGAATCCAGAAAGTGGATAAAATTCCGAATTGCCGCGCTGCTGGCTTTCTTCCTGGTGCTTTTCATCGCCCTCGCCTCGCGCGCCTTTCAACTGCAGATCCTGTCCGGCAAGGCGCTGAAGGCCCTTGCCCAAAAGCAGCATACGCAGATCCTTCTGCTGCAGCCTGAAAGGGGGATCATCTTCGACCGGAACGGCGAAAAGATGGCCGCCACCATCATGGCCGATTCCGTCTGCGCCGATCCATCCAAGATCGAAAACCCCGGCGAGGTGGCCGGGCGGCTCGCCGCCATTCTCCAGACAGACAGGGCGGTCCTTCAGAAAAAACTGTCCGGCGCGAAGAATTTCTGCTGGCTCGCCCGGGGAATCGCCCCCGAACAGGCCAGTCTCGTGCAGGAGATGGGCGTCGACGGAATCTTCATCGTCAAGGAACCCAAACGTTACTATCCCAGCGGCGAACTGGCCGGCCATCTGATCGGCTTTGTCGGCATCGACGCCACCGGCCTTGAAGGGCTTGAGCTGCGCTATGACCGCTACCTGAAGGGCGCCCCCGAAAAGCTGATCTGGACGAGGGACGCCAAGGGGAAGCGGCTCTATCCCCGCGTGGAGAGGCCCGAAACCGTCCAGAAGGAGAATTACAATCTCGTTCTGACCATCGACAACCGCATTCAGCACTTGGTGGAATCCCATCTGAAAGCCGCCGTAAAGAACAAAGGCGCCAAAGGGGGGTTCGCAATCGTCATGGATCCCCGGACGGGAGAAATCCTGGCCCTGGCCAACGAGTTGGGATTCGACCCCAACCGTTTCTCCGCGGTCAACCCCGCCACCGGGAAAAACAAGGCGATCACCGACAGTTTCGATCCCGGCTCCACCTTCAAGCCGTTTCTGGCGGCGGCCGCCCTTGAAGAGGGGGTCGTCAAGGAAACGGATAAGTTCAACTGCGAAAACGGCCGTTATGCGATCGCCGACCGGGTGTTCCACGAGGCGAACCGCAAGCGTTATGGCGCCCTAAGCGTACATGATATCCTCAAGTATTCCAGCAATATCGGATCGATCAAGATCGCCGAGAAACTTGGCAAGGAGAGGTTTTCCCAGTACATCCGCAAGTTCGGGTTCGGCGCCAAAACCGGAATCGATCTCCCGGGCGAGGTAAGCGGGCTCCTCCGGCCGGTGGAGAAATGGACCAGGGTGGACGCCGCGACCATCGCCTTCGGCCAGGGGATCTCCGTCACGGCCATCCAACTCATCACCGCACTCTCCAGCGTTGCCAACCAGGGGCTCCTGATGAAGCCTTTCATCGTCCGCGGGCTCATGGACCGGAAGGGAAACCTCGTTCAGACCTATCATCCCAGCGCGGTCCGCCGGGTCATTTCCCCCGAGACGGCAAAGCGTCTCACCGCCATCCTGACCGACGTGGTCGGCATGGAAGACGGAACCGGCAAGCATGCCCGCATCGTAAACGTCGCCGTCGCCGGGAAGACGGGCACGTCGCAGAAATTCGATTTTGCCCGGCGCGTCTACTCCTCGGAGAGGGTCAGGACCTCCTTCATGGGGTTCTTTCCGGCGGAGGACCCGCAGATTGCAATCCTGGTCGTTCTCGACGAACCGCAACGGGACCGGTGGGGCGGCGTGGCCGCGGCCCCGGTCTTCAAGAATATCGGGGAACAGCTTCTGACCTGCTTCAAAACGAACATCCGGGAGAACCCC
>CAKKRN010000041.1:9360-23221 GCA_919902745.1 Syntrophaceae bacterium
AGGGGAAACCCGTCAGCGGCGACATGAAGGTCAGGCTTGCATCCGTCCCGGCGCCGCCCACAGACCGGTCGGGAATGGAGACAGACGAGACCGCCGTGCCGAACTTCCGGGGAATGACGATCCGCGAGGTCGTCAAGAAATCGAAAGAAAAAGGGATCGAGGTACGTGTCATCGGAAGCGGTTGGGCGATCGCTCAGCAGCCGGCAGCCGGGATGCCCGCGCCGGAGGACCGCCTCTGCACTGTCACCTTCGGGATGGGTTCTTGAGGTGTCCGATGCAACTTCCGCAGTTGATGAAGGGAATCGAAACCCTCGGGATCACGGGAGATCCGGACGGGGAAGTGCAATCCGTCCGTTACGACTCACGCCAGTGTGAAAAGAACAGTCTCTTCGTGGCGATCTCCGGCCTCAAAACGGACGGCCATCAATTCATCGGTGACGCCCTGACCCGCGGCGCCCGCTTTATCATCCATGAGCGGGATTTCACCCCGCCCGCCGGTGTTACGGCCATCCGTGTCCGCAACAGCCGTCAGGTTCTCGGCCGCCTTGGAAGGAATTTCTTCGGCCACCCCTCCTCCTCTCTCTGCCTTATTGCCGTGGTGGGAACGAACGGAAAGACCACCATCACCTACCTTCTGGAGGCGATCCTCCGGGCCGCGGGCCATTCCGTCGGCGTCCTGGGAACGGTCAACTACCGATACGGCGACAGGAGTCTCCCCGCACCAAACACCACGCCCGAATCCTTCGATATGCAGCGGATTCTCCGGGAGATGGCCGATCACGGGGTCACCCACTGCGTGGCCGAGGTTTCCTCCCACGCCATCGACCTCCGCAGGGTCGATGAGTGCGCGTTCGACCTGGGGATCTTCACCAATCTCACCCAGGACCACCTCGATTACCACCGAACCATGGAAAACTACTTCCAGGCCAAAAAGCGCTTTTTTTCCGAGGTTCTCCCCGGTGGTGGGAAAAACCGCCCCCGGCGGATGATCGTCAACGGCGACGATCCCTTTGGGCAGCGGATCATCCGAGAAGTCGGAGGCGGCTGCATCACTTACGGTCTCGACAATCCCTGCGATGTCCATCCAAACCCCTTTCATCTCTCCCTCGGGGGGATCGACGCGAAGCTGAACATCGAGGACGAAGCGCTCGACATCACATCCCCGCTGATGGGAAGATTCAATCTCTACAACATCCTTGCCGCGGCGGCGGCGGCCCGAGCCATCGAGATCCCCGGACGGGCCATCCGGAACGGGATCGCCGGTCTGACCCAGGTCCCGGGACGGCTTGAAAAAGTGAGCACGGCGGGGCAGCCCGCCGTTTTTGTCGATTACGCCCACACGGACGACGCCCTGAAGCGGGTCCTCCAGAATCTGACCCTCTTCCGGACGGAAAGGATCATCACCGTTTTCGGGTGCGGCGGGAATCGGGACCGCGGGAAAAGACCGCTCATGGGCGAGGCCGCTGCGGCTTACAGCGATCTGACCATCATAACCTCGGATAACCCGCGGATGGAGGATCCCCTGGAGATCATCCGGGAGATCGAAACGGGCATCCGGGCGCCGAAATTCACCGATATCCAGGAATTCCGGCGAATTCCGGAGCAGAGAGGCTACCTCGTCCTCCCCGACCGGAGAGCGGCCATCGCCGCGGCCATCGGTCTCGCCGGGCCTGCGGACATCGTCCTCATCGCCGGAAAGGGCCACGAGGATTACCAGATCGTCGGCAGCCGGAAGTTTCCCTTCGACGATCGGATGATCGCACGGGAGGAACTGAGGCTTTGGCAAACCGAGAGGGAAGGATCATGACGAACGAAGCACAGGATCTTTCCGCCGAGGAGATTCTGAAGGCCACGGGGGGCGCCCCGCTTCGGGGCGGCCACGGCTGGTCCTGCAGAGGGATCTCCACGGACACGCGAACCTTGGCCTCAGGAGACCTTTTCATTGCCCTTGCAGGGGAGAATTTCGACGGCCACGACTGTCTGGCAAAGGCCGCGGAACGCGGGGCCGCCGGGCTCCTCATCCGGGCGGATGCCGCGAAGAAGCTCGCCGTGGCGCCGGAAGAGCTCCCGGTGATCGCCGTTCCGGACACCCTGAGGGCGCTGGGTGACATCGCCCGCGACTGGCGGCAACGATTCCCGATCCCGGTGGTTGCGATCACCGGAAGCTCCGGGAAGACCACGACGAAGGAAATGGTCGCGACGATCGCCTCCCGCACGCGGAACACCCTGAAGACGGAAGGAAACCTGAACAACCGTATCGGCGTTCCGCTGACCCTGCTCCGACTGCGGAAGAATCACGAACTCGCCATCGTCGAAATGGGGACGAACAGCCCGGGAGAGATCGCGATGCTCGCGGCCATCGCCGTACCGGACGTCGGTCTGATCACGAACATCGGTCCCGCCCACATCGAAGGGCTTGGTTCCCTCGAGGCGATCCGGGAGGAGAAGGGATCTCTTTTCGAGGTCATGGCCGGACGGGGCGCGGCGATCCTCAACCACGACGATCCGGCGATCGGCGTCCTTGCGGGGCGCCTGCAGGGAAAACGGGTGACCTTCGGCCTCGGCCCGGGCGCCGCGATCACCGCCCGGAGGGTCGAGACGGCCGGACCGGAGGGGGTGCGTTTCGACCTCGTCATCGACGGAATCGGCGCCCCGGTTTTCCTGGCCGCCGCCGGGGAACATAACGTCAGAAACGCGCTGGCCGCCGCCGCCGCCGCGTGGACGCTCGGCTTCGACCGCAGCGAGATCGCGGCGGGACTTGCCGCTTTCCGTCCGGTCCCGGGGAGGACCGAGATCCGGCAACTCGGAAACGGCGCCTACCTGGTCATCGATACCTACAACGCCAATCCGGCCTCGGTGCGGGAGGCCGTGAAGACCCTGCAGGGGCTTCGGGGAAACGGAAAAGCCGTCGTGATCCTGGGCGATATGCTGGAGCTGGGCGAACGGTCGGAGGAATGGCATGAGGAAATCGGAGCGCTCCTTGCGGATACAGACATTCAAGATCTGTTTCTCAAAGGATCGCTAACGAAAGCCCTGGCAGCCGGGGCGATCCGTATGGGGTTTCCGGCGGAGCGGATTGCGTTTTTCGACGACCCTGAGCAGGTTGTCTCTTCTCTCCGGTCCCGGCTGAAAAAGGGCGACTGGGTTCTTATCAAGGGATCCCGCAAGATGAAGATGGAAGCGGTGGCGGAAAATATGATTGCGGCATTTGACCGCAAATCGCAAACGGTGTAGGGTGCGCCGCACGAGCGGCAACGGGCGCCGCGGGAAGGTTTCAAGAAATGATTTTTCATCTTTTATATCCGCTACATGTCACATACTCATTTTTTAATGTCTTTCGGTACATCACCTTCCGAACGATCTATGCGGCGATCACCGCCCTCGTGATCTGTTTTGTTGTCGGTCCCTGGCTCATCCGCAAGCTGCAGGAACTCCAGATCGGCCAAACGATCCGCGAGGATGGACCGGGCTCGCATCATGCGAAAAAAGGGACGCCGACGATGGGCGGCATCCTGATCATCTTTGCCGTCACCATCTCCACGCTCCTCTGGGCAAACCTGACCGTCGGCTGCATTTGGCTTGTGATCATGGTCACGCTCGGTTTCGGCCTGATCGGATTCCTCGACGACTACCGGAAATTCACCCGGCAGGACAGCCGAGGCGTACCGGGGAAGATCCGGCTGGCCGCGGAGATCGCGATCGCCCTGTTCGTCAGCATCATTCTCTATACCAAACCGGGGTTCAATCCGAACGTAACCATCCCTTTTTTCAAGACGGTCCTGCCGAACCTGGGATGGGGCTACATCCTGCTGACGACTTTCATCATCGTGGGCGCCGCAAACGCGGTCAATCTGACCGACGGCCTGGACGGCCTCGCCATCGGCCCGGCGATCACCTGCTTCATGACCTACCTGCTGTTCGCCTATTTTGCCGGCAACGTCAAGATCGCGACGTATCTCCAGATCCCCTACGTGGCGGGAACCGGTGAGCTGGCGATCTTCTGCGGCGCGGTCGTCGGCGCCGGGATCGGCTTCCTCTGGTACAACGCCTATCCCGCCCAGGTCTTCATGGGGGACGTCGGCTCCCTCTCTCTGGGCGGCTCCCTGGGCGCCCTCGCCATCCTGACGAAACAGGAGATCCTGCTCGCCATCGTCGGCGGGATTTTCGTGCTGGAGACCTTCTCGGTCATCTTTCAGGTAGGCTGGTTCAAGCTCTCCGGCGGACGGCGGATCTTCCGGATGGCCCCGATCCACCACCATTTTGAGCTCAAGGGATGGCCCGAGCCCAAGGTGATCGTCCGCTTTTGGATTATCTCCGTGCTGCTGGCGCTCGTAGCCATCAGCACGTTGAAATTGAGGTAAATGGAACGCGATGGATCTGAAAGCAAAAAAAGTGGCGGTCATCGGCGTCGGGAAGACGGGGCTTGCAACGGCCCGTTTCCTTGCGGGCCGGGAAGCCCGGATCGCGGTGACCGACGCAAAGCCCCTATCGGCCTGGGGAGAGGCCTCTGCCGCCCTGGAGAATCTGCAGGCGGAGCTGACCGTTGCCCCCTACGGACCGGAGATCCTGACCGATGCCGATCTTGTCGTTCCCTCACCGGGGATTTATCCGGACAACCCGATCCTGGTCGAGGCTGTCCGACGGGGAATCCCCGTGCTGAGCGAGCTCGAACTCGCCTGGCGATTTCTCAAGACCCCGCTTGTCGCCATCACCGGCACGAACGGCAAGACGACGGTCACCTCTCTGATCGGCGAGATCCTCCGCGGGGCGGGGAAAAAGGTTTTTGTCGGCGGGAACATCGGCGCCCCGCTGATCGGTTACGTCGACGGGCCGCAGGGTGCGGACTGGGCGGTTGTGGAGGTGAGCAGCTTCCAGCTCCAGTGGACGCAGACGTTTCATCCCCGGATCGCCGTGCTTTTGAACGTCACCTCCGACCATATCGACTACCACGGGAGCTTCCATGCGTACCGGAAGATCAAGGAGCGGATCTTCGCCCGCCAGAACGCCGGAGACCTCGCAATCCTGAATGCGGACGAAGAAACCACGGCATCGTTGTGCGGGCGTCTGACCGCCCGGACGGAGCTCTTCAGCTCCTCCGGCGCCGTCGACCACGGGATGTTCCTCTCCGGAGAGACCCTCGTTCACCTCCTCCCTGCGGGAGGGAAAGAGGAATATCCGCTGGCCATGATTCATCTCCCCGGACGACACAACTGCGAAAACGTGATGGCGGCAATCCTCGCGGCCCGGGCTTGCGGCTGCCCCCCCCCGGCGATCGTCCGGGCGGTTGACAGCTTCCGGGGAATCGCCCACCGGATCGAATACGCCGGGGAGAAAAACGGCGTCCTCTTCTACGACGATTCCAAGGGGACCAACGTCGGCGCCGTCATGCGGGCGCTGGAGAGCTTCTCCCAACCGGTCGTCCTCCTCCTCGGGGGGAGGGACAAGGAGGGGGATTTTCAGACCCTTGCCCCGCTGATCCACCGGGGAGTGAAGGAGCTGGTTCTCTTCGGCGAGGCGAGGGAGAAGATCAACGACCTGGTCGGCGGCGTGGTCAAGACGACCCTCGCACCGACGATGAAAGAGGCGATGGAAAAGGCCTACAGCTCCGCATCGCCCGGCGACGTCGTCCTCCTCTCGCCGGGGTGCGCCAGCTTCGACGAATTCAGGGACTACAAAGAGCGGGGCGACCGTTTCCAGGAATGGGTCAGGCGGCCAAAGAGATGAAAAGGCGGACCGAAAACGAAAAAAAACCGGATCTGATCCTGCTGCTGGTCACGCTGCTCCTCGTTACCGTCGGGACGGTGATGGTTTACAGCTCCAGCTCCATCCTCGCGATGGAACGGTTCCGCGACGGTCAGTTCTTTCTCAAAAAACAGCTCTTCTTCCTCTGTCTCGGCCTGGGTGTGATGGCGCTCGTAACCCGAATTTCCTATTACAAGCTCCGGAAACTGGCCTGGCCCGGCATCATCCTGTCGGTTTTTTTCCTGCTGCTGATCTGGGTTCCCCATCTGGGGATCCGCGCCGGCGGCGCCGTGCGCTGGCTCAACTTCGGGCTCTTCTCCTTTCAGGTCACCGAAATGGTCAAGGTCGCCCTGATCATCTTCCTCGCCCATTTTCTGACGGAGAAGGTCAACCATATCCGCGAGTTCCGCGAGGGGATGCTGGTCCCCCTCGGCATCATGGTGACTCTGGTCGGCCTGATCTTGCTCCAGCCGGATTTCGGCACAACGTTCATCATCGCGCTGATCACCTTTCTGATGATCTTTCTGGCCGGCGGCCGGATCGTCCACCTGGCGGGCCTGGCCGCGCTCTTTCTCCCCGTCGCCCTCTGGCTCCTCCTGCACAAGAGCTACCGCCTGGCCCGCCTGACGGCGTTTCTCGACCCCTGGAAGGACCCCCGCCATTCGGGGTTTCAGATCATCCAGTCGCTGATCTCCTTCGGATCCGGCGGCACGTTCGGCGTGGGGATCGGGGACGGGATGCAGAAGCTCTTCTATCTCCCGGAACCCCATACGGATTTTATCCTCTCGGTGATTGCCGAGGAGAGCGGCTTCATCGGTGTTGGGTTGATTCTGCTGCTCTACATCATCCTGATCGTCCGCGGTTTCCGGATTTCGCTGAAGGCCCCGGACCTGTTCGGAAACCTGCTGGCCGCAGGGCTCACGATGATGCTCGCGCTGGAGGCATTCATCAACATTGCGGGCGTGATGGGGCTCATCCCGCTGAAGGGGCTCGCCCTCCCGTTTCTCAGTTACGGGGGCACCTCCCTGATGATGTCCCTTGCGGCGGTGGGCATATTGTTGAATATATCCTCTTATGAGTCATGACGACGCCGTTTTGGTTTTTTAAAAACATGGAAGAGACAAGAGTCAACAAACAGAATCCCGGCGATCCGCGAACGGCGGCGCCCGCACCACGACGGAATGGGGTCGCGGCGGATGAAAAGCCTTGCGGCCCATCTTCGGATCGCCGCGGCGTCGGTATGATCATCGCCGGCGGCGGGACGGGCGGCCATCTCTTCCCGGGGATCGCGATCGCCGAGGAGTTCCTCCGGAGAGATCCGGCCAACCGCGTCCTGTTCATCGGCACGGAACGGGGGCTGGAGAAGAAGATCCTGGACGGGCTCGGTTTCCCCCTCCGGACGCTCAAGGTGGAAGGCCTGAAGGGGCGGGGTCCGGTTCGGATTCTGGCCTCCCTCCTCAAAATCCCGGGCAGCCTGATCGCCTCCTTCCGGATCCTCCGCACGTTTCAACCCGCCGTCGTCGTCGGCGTGGGCGGGTACGCCTCCGGACCGGCGGTGCTCGCCGCCCGGCTGCTGGGTTTGAAAACGGCGATTGCCGAGCAGAACGCCTTTCCGGGCCTGACCAACCGGATCCTCGGCCGTTTCGCCGACCGGATTTTCGTGACCTTCTCAGCGTCGGCGCGCTGGTTTCCCGCCGGCCGAACCCGGGTCACCGGAAACCCGATCCGTACGGCCTTCCTCGCGGAAAAACCGCAGGGCGAAAAAGGCGATCCCCGTTTCACCCTGCTGATCTTCGGCGGAAGCCAGGGGTCCCACGCGATCAACCGGATCGTCATGGACGCCCTCGACAGCCTCGGAGAGATGAAGGAGCGGATCCGCTTTATCCACCAGACGGGGGAGAAGGATCGGGAGACGGTCGAAGATGGCTACCGGAAACGGGGCTTCGCGGCAGAGGTTACTCCGTTCATCCTGGACATGGCAGCGGCTTACCGGACGGCCGACCTGCTGCTGTGCCGGGCCGGCGCGACATCCATCGCGGAGATCACCGCCGGCGGGAAGGCGGCCATTCTCATCCCCTTCCCCTTCGCCGTGAACGACCATCAGACACAGAATGCCGAGCTCCTCGTCCGTGCCGGCGCGGCGGAGATGATCCCGGAGAAGGAACTGGACGGCCGGAGACTGGCGGCGGCGATCGAAAGGCTCTGCCGCCATCCGGAGGAGATCAAAAACATGGAAAAGGCTTCCGCCTCCCTGGGCAACATCCGCGCGGCGGCGACCATCGTCGGCGCCTGTCTGGAGCTCATCGAAGACCGGCAGCCCACAGAGTGCCGCGGAGGTGCAAAATGAAAGAGGGCTTCATCCCCCTTTCCACAGTTTCCGGGGACAGATTTCAAATCTGTCCCCTTGCGAGGGCATCATGAAAGAGATATTGAAAACCGGCAGCATGGACCGGAAGGTCCGGCGCATCCATTTCGTCGGCATCGGCGGCATCGGCATGAGCGGGATCGCCGAAGTTCTCCTCAACCTGGGATATGAGATCAGCGGTTCGGACCTCGCCTCCTCCGACATCACCCAGCGCCTGGATGATCTGGGCGCCGCGATCCACCGAGGCCACGCGGCCGCCCACATCGGAAACGCGGATGTAGTCGTCACCTCGACGGCCGTCCGACCGGACAACCCGGAGGTGATCGCGGCCCATGGGCGGAACATCCCGGTCATCCCGCGCGCCGAGATGCTCGCGGAACTGTTGAAGATGAAGTTCTCCGTCGCCGTCTCGGGCAGCCACGGGAAGACCTCGACGACCTCGATGGCGGCGACGATCCTCGCCCATGGCGGCCTGGACCCGACCATGGTGATCGGCGGCAAACTCGCGAACATCGGGAGCAACGCCCGACTGGGGGATGGGGAGGTGATCGTGGCGGAGGCGGACGAAAGCGACGGCTCCTTCCTCAAGCTGAGTCCCTGCATCGCCGTGATCACAAACATCGACCGCGAGCACCTCGACCACTACCGGGATCTGGAGGAGATCCGGGAGGCATTCCTGCAATTCGCCAACATCGTTCCGTTCTACGGTGCGACAATCCTCTGTCTGGACGACCCAAACGTGCGGGAGATCCTCCCCCGAATCAAGCGCAGGGTAATCACCTACGGGCTGTCGCCCGAGGCGGACTACCGGGCGGAGGAGATCTCCTACTCGGGGGCATCCTCCCGTTTCTCCCTCTACTACCGGAATGTTCTCTTGGGAACGGCAAAGTTGAACGTCCCGGGTCTCTTCAATGTCTATAACGCGCTGGCGGCGGTTGCGGTCGCGCGGGAGATGGACCTGATCTTTCCCGTCATCCGGGAGGGGTTGCAGCGCTTCACCGGCGTTCATCGCCGTCTGGAGGTCCGGGGAGAGGCGCGGGGCGTCACCGTGGTGGACGACTACGGCCACCATCCGACGGAGATCCGCGCGACGCTCGCCGCGGCAAGGCAGGTCTGGACCGGGCGGATCATCGTCATCTTCCAGCCCCACCGCTATACCCGGACGAAGGCCCTCTTCAACGAGTTTCTGACGGCCTTCCGGGATGCCGACCTCCTGCTCATCACCGACATCTATGCGGCAAGCGAAGAGCCGATCCCGGGGGTGACCGCAGCGACGCTCTGCAAGGCGATCCGTCGCGCGGGTCATCCGGACGCGGTCCATTTTTCGAGTTTTGACGCCATTGTGAACCATCTCCTGCGGATCGCGCAGCCCACCGACGTCATCCTGACACAGGGAGCGGGGAGCGTCTGGAAGGTGGGCGAGGCGTTTCTGAAAGCGGATAGCGGAGAAAAAAAGGGATGATCGGGAATGAGACCTTCCGCGGGGAGCTCCGGCAGCGGATGTCCGGAGCGATCCTCTTCGATGAACCGGCCGGACGCCACACCTCGATCGGCGTCGGCGGGGGAATCGACGCCCTTCTCTTTCCGGAAGATGAGGGGGAGCTCACGAATGTCATCGGTTATCTCCGGAGACGGGAGGTCCCCTTTCTCCCGGTCGGCAACTGGACCAACCTGATTGTCCGGGACGGCGGTTTCCGGGGCGCTCTTGTCTCGCTGGCACGCCTGCGCGACCTATGCCTCCGGGATGAAGGAAAAGGCAACGTTCTTCTGCTCGCGGGGGCCGGCTGTCCGCTGTCCGAACTGGTGAGCCTTGCGATGCGCGAAGCGCTCACGGGAATGGAGTTCTGCGCCGGCATCCCCGGCAGCGTGGGCGGCGCCATTCGGATGAACGCCGGGGCCTACGGAGGGGAGATCAAGGATATCGTTGAATCTGCCAATCTTCTCGATGCTTCGGGAGGCATCCGCGCCGCCGCGCGGGACAAACTCCCATTTGCATACAGAACCCTTGACTTGCCGGCGGAAACAATTATCATCGGCGCAGCGATCCGCCTGCGGCGGGGTGAGACGGAGAAAATCGCCGGACGCGTACGGGAAATCATTGGGATAAGAAAGGAAAAACACCCGCTGGAATTCCGGAATGCCGGTTCCGTCTTCAAGAACCTGCGGGATTGTCCAGCCGGCAGGCTCATCGAAGAGGCAGGTCTTAAGGGGATCCGGATCGGTGACGCCCAGGTCTCTGAAAAACATGCGAATTTCATCGTCAACCGGGGACATGCGACCGCAGCGGACATCCTCCGCCTGGTGGCCCTGATTCAGCAGCGTGTTCTTGAAAAGACGGGCCGCACCCTCGAAACCGAGGTGAAGATCATCGGGGAATAAATTATGATCGGCGGTTTTGCCGACTTATTGCGGATTAGCCCATGAAGAAGCCTTTTCGTCTGCAACTGGAAGTGAAAAAAAACCGGCTGAGACGCCGCGCCGGGGAGGTGCTGCGGGAAATCGGCCGGGTGTTTTTTTTGACCGGGGCCATCGCCTTCGTAACCGCGACGCTGATGATCGGCTACGACCAGATCCTCCTTTCCCCCCATCTCCGAGTCCGGGAAACCGTCGTCAAGGGGTGCAAGGAGTTGACCGAAAAAGATATCCTCTCCCTGGCCGCCGTTCGCTCCCCGTCAAACCTGCTGACGATCAACCGGGATGCCATCGCCCGCCGGATCCGGGGCAATCCCTGGGTCCAGGATGTGTTCGTGGGGCGGGAATTTCCGGACCGGCTGGTCATCTGGGTCCGGGAAAGAAAGGCGGTCGCCCTCATCGATAAGGGAAACGGGCTTTACCTCGTCGACGGCGAGGGCGCACCCTTCAAGAGGCTGGAGACGGGCGAGGAATCGGACCTTCCCGTCCTGACGGGCTGCATCCGGGGAGGGATCATCGATGAAGGGCTGGTGAAGAAATCCCTTACCCTCCTGAGCGATATCAAAGGGATAAAGGACGGTCCCGAGATCGGAATGGTGTCGGAGATCCACGGAAACGAGACCTTCGGGCTCTCCCTGTTCACCGACACCGGCCTCTGCCTGCAACTCGGCTTCGACGGCTACGAGAACAAACTGAAACGCCTGATCCCCGTCATGGCGGATCTGGACCGAATGAATCTGAAAACGGGTTTCCTGCTCATCGACCTCAGCAACCCGGCGAAGATCAATGTCCAGCGACGCAACATCCTGGAACCGGCGGGGCCAAAGAGACCGGCGGGCGCCGGGAATGGATTCCGGATGTAAGTGATTCATAAACGTCCCGGCGGGAGACAACCGGGAGCGGTTTTCGCAAAATGAGTGCAACCTGGTGAATAGTGTCTGGAGGATCGATGGGGAAAAAAGAAAACGTGATTGTCGGTCTGGACATCGGGACGACAAAAACCTGCGCGATTGTCGCCGAGATTCGGGAAACGGGAATTGATATTATCGGCATCGGCTCCCACCCCTCGGAGGGATTGAGAAAAGGGGTCGTGGTCAATATCGAAAGCACCGTGGAATCGATCAAGCGGGCGGTGGAAGAGGCGGAGCGAACCTCCGGCTGTGAGATCCGCTCCGTCTATACCGGAATCGCGGGCGGTCACATCCGGGGTCAGAACAGCCTGGGCATCGTGGCCGTGAAGAGCCGCGAGGTGGAGGAGGAAGATGTCGAACGGGCGATCGACGCAGCCAGGGCCATCGCGATCCCGCTGGACCGGCAGATCCTCCACACCCTGCCCCAATACTATGTGGTCGACGAACAGGATGGTATCCGGGATCCGGTGGGAATGGCGGGCGTCCGCCTGGAGGCGAAGGTCCATATCGTGACCGGCGCCGTCACCTCCATCCAGAACATCGTGAAATCGGTCAACCGCGTCGGCCTCGACATCAACGAGATCGTCCTGGAGCAGATCGCCGCCAGCGAGGCGGTGCTGAGCAATGATGAAAAGGATCTGGGCGTGGCCCTGATTGATATCGGCGGCGGCACAACGGATATCGCGATCTTCTCGGAAGGGAGCATCAAACACACGGCGGTCCTGCCGGTCGGCGGCAATTACGTCACCAGCGACATCGCCACGGGCTTGAGAACGCCCCTCGCCGAGGCGGAGAGGATCAAGATCAAATATGGCTGCGCCTACATGCCGCTGATCTCCAAGGATGAAATCATCGAGGTCCCCAGCGTCGGAGGGAGGGAGCCGCGGGAGGTTTCCCGGCAGATCCTCGGTCGGATCATCGAGCCCCGGATGGACGAGATCCTCGGCATGGCCTGCAAGGAGATCACCCGCTCCGGCTGCGAGGACATCCTTGCCGCGGGGGTGGTTCTGACCGGGGGAGCGTCAATCCTCGAAGGGGTTCCCGAGCTGGCGGAACAGATCTTCAACATGCCGGTCCGGCGGGGCTCCCCGATTGGCATCGGAGGGCTCACGGACGTGGTCAACAGCCCCCTGTATGCCACCGGCGTAGGACTGGTGCTCTTCGGGAGCCGGAACATCGCCCGGGAAAAGCTGATCCGGGCAGAGGGAAATTTCATCAGTCGTCCGTTCAAGAGGCTTAAACAGTGGGTTCTTGAATTCTTTTAGGGTGGGGAGGCGTTATGTTCGAATTGTCGGATAAGGATTTGGTGAGTACGGCGAAGATCAGGGTGATCGGTATCGGCGGCGCCGGAGGCAATGCGGTGAATACGATGATCTCCTACAACCTGCGGGGGGTGGACTTCATCGCGGCCAACACCGATGCGCAGGCGCTGGGGACGTCCGCTTCGGCGGTCAAGATCCAGTTGGGCGCCGAGGTCACCAAAGGGCTGGGCGCCGGTTCAGACCCCGACATCGGCCGGCTGGCCGCCCTCGAAACCCGCGAGATGCTGCGCGAAAATCTCCAAGGATCCGATATGGTCTTCATCACCGCCGGCCTCGGCGGCGGCACGGGGACGGGTGGCGCACCGATCGCGGCGGAGATCGCCAGGGAAATGGGCGCACTGACCGTGGCGGTCGTGACGAAGCCCTTCCTATTTGAGGGGAAGAAGCGCAACGGACAGGCGGAGGCGGGGATCGCCGAATTAAGGAAGATGGTAGACACCCTGATCATCGTCCCCAACCAACGGCTCCTCAGCCTCGGGGGGAGGGAGATCTCCCTCCTCGATGCCTTCCGGAAGGCCGACGACATCCTTTACCATGCCGTCAAGGGGATCTCCGACCTGATCATGGTTCCAGGGCTCATCAACCTCGACTTCGCCGATGTAAAGAAAATCATGTCGCAGATGGGACTCGCGCTGATGGGGACCGGAACGGCCGGCGGCGAAAACCGGGCCGTGGAGGCGGCGCAGAAGGCGATCTCCTCGCCGCTCCTCGAGGACAACACGATCCAAGGCGCACGCGGCGTCCTGTTGAACATCACCGGCGGACCGAACATGACCCTCCACGAGATCAACGAGGCCTCTTCGATGATTCAGGCGGAGGTGCACGAAGATGCGATCATCATCTTCGGCACGGTCGTCGACGAATCGATGGGGGATGAGATCCGGATCACGGTAATCGCCACCGGATTTGAAAGCGCCGCGTCCGCCGCCAGGGCAGACGTCGCATCGCTCGGCGGTTTCCGGCGGACGCAGGGCAACATCGCCGTTCCCACCTTCATCCGGAACGAAAAGCCCGCCGATGCCTTGCCTCCGCTGAAGACAGACGCGGCTGAAGAAGACAGCCGCCCGGATCTGGAAATCCCCACTTTTCTACGACGGCAGGCGGATTAA
>CAKKRN010000042.1:0-1552 GCA_919902745.1 Syntrophaceae bacterium
GCATTGGGCGCTATTTCATTATAGTTAATGGAAGCACAGCCGGTCATGGTCAACAAAACCATACCGAAACAGAATATTGCCTTCAGTCTTTTCATCATATTTTCCTCCTTTGAAATTCCGACAGGACCTTCGCGAGGCCATCAACCGGACCAGCTGAACGGTGTTGAATTCTCCGTGGGGCAGCCAACGGCTATCGGCATCGAACGTGGCGAACCTTGAAGCTTCCGGATCGATGGCATGAATCGTGATCGCATCGACAGGGCAGACCGCCGCGCAATGGCCGCAGGAAAGAGAGCGATCGCCGATGACAACGGCCTTGTCTCCCTGCATGGATATGGTTTTCGATGGACAAACTTTGACGCACAGGCCGCATCCGATGCATCGGTCCGCCTCAATAACCGTTGAAACGGAGCGATCAATCATTCACAGCGCCACGGAGCACCTGGGATGGTTTGAAGGTAACCACCTTTCTCGCATCAATCATCAATGATTCCCCTGTCTGGGGATTCCTGCCCTTTCGTTTTTTCTTGGCTTTGACCGTCCATTTTCCGAAACCGGAGATCATGACGTCATTTCCGCGGTAGAGATCATTCTTGATGATTGCAAAAACGCTTTCGACGATACTGACGCACTCTTTTTTGGGGATGCCGAGTTTCTCGTAAATGGAGTCGATGATATCAATCTTTGTCAGGCTCATGATTGTTCTCCTTTCATTCTCCCATCTGCTTATTCTTTTTGGCCTCTCTTGCCGCAGCCAGCTTCTCTCCCAAGCCTCTTTCCAAAGCGATCCGACGCCTCTGTTCGACGTATTCCATGGCCGCCAATGGCTGATCCTTGGGGATCTTGAATCGCCTTTTATATTGGCCTGGCTTCAAATCGTGAGCCGAGGCGATATGCCGTTTCAGGGTCTTCATGCCCGTCTTGCCGCAAATCATACAGGCAACCTGATCCGGCTTGAATGCCTCCTCGATGGTCATGGCCGGAGCCGGAGGGATTGCAGTTTTTTCTTCTGCATTCTCCGTCAAAGGTTCCGCAGATCCCCGCATTTTCTTCGCGGATGCTTTCCGTCCCTTATCCGATATTTCAAGTGTCAAAGCTTTTCCGCCCCTCGTCAGTGCTTCGAGCGTCGCATAGACCGTCTTGATTTCCTTGAGCAGGTCATTCGACGACATTTCCGTAACGGAAGCATGGGCGATAACGATGTCCGCTGTTAAGTCGATTAAGTCTGTAGACATGGTGTTGGTCCTCCTGATTAGATTATGGGTTGCTGTTTACCGCTCTCATTATAACCTTGTTATTCTGACAGCGCAATTGATAAAAAGTCTCTTATACGTCTCGTTCTGAAAGTTCTTATGATTGCGGGTATCGGAGAAAAAAGGGCTAACCGATGACCGAGTTAACCCCCTGTTTCTCTTATGGTGCCGAAGCCGGGACTTGAACCCGGACGGATTTTGTCCACTACCCCCTCAAGATAGCGTGTCTACCAGATTCCACCACTTCGGCATTTGCGGGAAGATTCGGCATTGCCCCTTTGCGATACCTCTTCGTCGTT
>CAKKRN010000042.1:1652-6260 GCA_919902745.1 Syntrophaceae bacterium
GCAACAGGTTTGGAGGCGCCTTCCATCAAGGAACTCCCTTTGCGGGAAACCATGTAGGAGAGGCTGAGTGAGGTCAGCATGAAGATGATGGCGACCGCGGTCGTCATCTTGCTGAGGAAGCTCCCCGGACCGCTGCTTCCAAAGACGGTCTGGCTGGACCCGCCGAAGACCGCGCCCATATTTGCGCCCTTTCCCGCCTGCAAGAGCACGACGAGGATCAGGACGATACAGGCAACGACATGTACAATGGTAATCAGAATCTGCACTTTTTCATACCCCTTCAATGGATTGATATGCAACAAGCTGGACGAAAGACCCGACGTCCAGGCTGGCCCCTCCGACCAGCGCCCCGTTGATGTCCGGCTGGGACATCAGTTCGGCTATATTTTTTGGCGTAACGCTGCCCCCGTAGAGGATGGCCATCTCTGCCGCCGCTTCGTTTCCGTAACGACCGGCGATCCATTCCCGGATGAAGCGATGCACCTCTTCCGCCTGCACCGGGGTCGCCGTCCTGCCGGTGCCGATCGCCCATACCGGTTCATAGGCAACGAGGGTGCGTCTTATATCATCGGCGGTTAAATTATTCAACCCCTCTTTTATCTGTCGCTCGATAACGTTTTTCATCCGGCCTTCTTCCCGTTCCTGAAGGGTTTCGCCGATGCAGAAGATCGGTTTCAGACCCGCCGCGAGGGCGGCCACCAGTTTTCGGTGGATGCGTTCATCCTGCTCGCCGAAGAGGGTGCGCCGCTCCGAGTGGCCGATGATCACATGGGTGCATCCTGCCTCACGAATCATCGCGCCGGAGATTTCTCCTGTGTAGGCCCCCTTCTCTGCTTCATGGAGGTTCTGGGCCGCCAGACGGACAGGCGATCCCTGGAGGAGCTCTGCCACGGCCTGGATCGCCGTGAAAGGCGGGGCGATGATCACCTCCGGCTCCGGCCGGGGGGTGAGGGCCTTCACGAGGCGCGAGACAAAATCGACGGCCTCGGCGACCGTTTTGTTCATCTTCCAGTTTCCTGCGATGACCGGGCGGACCATTTTCCCATCCTCCAAATGAACGGCGGCCTTCATCCTTATTTCCATCTATGACCATCCTTCGACGGTCCACGATAACGCCCCATAATCGGCGATGGCGGATCATAGCCAGCAGGCCGATATTCGTCAATGCTTATTATTTACGGCTTCGTAAAAAAACCGGATGCTGCGTTGCGCTTCATCCTTCGTCATTGCGGCGTACACCGAGGTACGCCTCATTCCTCAGGATTCGCGCGCCTTGCCTGCGGCCTTTTTACGAAGCCGTCATTATTCGCTGAAAAGTTAGGATTTGCAATATTTGCCCGTTCGGATTAATCTGTGCACATGGATACGAACGAAAAAACACGGCCCTTGACGGCGCTGGAAATCAATCTGGAAAGAACCAGGGCAGTTGTGGACATTCCTGAGAAATACAGGAGACTTCTGGATGTCGTCAAGAACCATTACGGGGTTTCGAAGCGCACGGAAGAACTGCTCGTGGAGCTTCATCACCCGTTTGTGAACTGGGAATACCTGCTGGCACAGCTTAAAACCCTTTCCATAGGCGATTTCTATGATTTCAATACCCATGAAGACGGATTATCCGCACTGAAAACGTTTGCGGATATATATCTTGCCGTCATCACTTCGGCCGGCGACGAAGAGGTCAAAGACTACGCCGTCCGTTATTGCTTTGAATATCTCAATACCGTTCTTTCCGGCAGCGGCAAGCTGTTAGAGAGAAACACGGCCCTTTTTTTACCCCTCTTTCGATCTCTCGCCGATCTGTCGCGGTCACAGGGTCAGCTGTTGAAGAAATCATCGGGTTATGTGAAGGCCGTCGCCAGACGGATGATGGAGAATCATGGGGACACGATGCGGCATCATGTCCCCATTCTGGATGAGGTAAACCGACTCCTCTTTTCTGCCTTCAAATCGACATACCTCTACTGGCTCACGCAACCCGATCCTTCACAGTGGTTTTCAACGGATGGCGAGACCAGGGAAGATCGCGATGCCTATCGTGAGCTGATCTCACCCCTTTCCCACGAACATATCCGCAAGCTGATCGCCCGCCTCGAAGATCTTCATCAGAATGCGGCGACCGATGCGGATGGGCTTGCGCGGTACCTGGAGCTGCCCGACCATGCGCAGATCGCAAACGGTTATCTTGTGATTGCCGATGCCCTTGAAAAAGCAGGCGCCTTTGAAGGACGCCGTTATCTGGTGAAACTCCATTTCCTTTTCAAGATGGTGGGCGTTGCCGGACTGTCGGATATACACAACACGGGTCTGATCGAGATCAATCGCTGCCTGGGAAGGGCGTTGAAGGAGGAAAGCGATCGGAATGTGAATGATCTTGTACGGGAGATATTCCGTTTATTGAAAAAAACGGTCCTGCAGAATCAATACCGGAGTTCGATCCTCGATTGCATCACGACCCTGGCCAAAGAGATCTTTGAATTGAATAACCATTCTCTTGTCGATACCTTCATCGAGGAGCTCGTGGCGTTCGGTTTTCAGCATCCCGACGTAAAGGGATCGACCACCGAATGGCAGATCCAGGTGAACCCGGCCCACATTCAAAACATCCGCTCCTGGCTGGAGATTATTTCCCGGAAGCCGAGATGGACAAAGAAACTTCTCTCGGCCCTCATCATCAATCTGAAATTGAAGGGTGTTTTCGTTCGGGATACGGATCTTCTCCAGAAGGATATCTCCCGGCTCCTGAATGCCGATATCCTGCCTGCCTACAACCTGGTGAAGCAGCTCCTTAGAATATTTCCTATCTATTTCACCGAGATCGGCGCAGAGGGGGAGCTGCGGACGATCTCCACGGCGGTGGATGAGCTTTCCGCCAGACACGACAGGCTCATCTATTTTCTGAGGAAGCAGTCTCATGTTGAAAGCAACAGCCGCCTGGTCCCCTTTATCGAAGACATTTTTCGCTACTGGAACTCGGGCGACAAGCCATTTCTGAAGGAGCACCTGCCCGAGGAGGTTTACGGAGAGGTTCAGGCTGCGGGCGAATATTTCGACGGCATTCATGTCATATTCGACAGTCTGTTTCAGAAGATCCATGACGATGTTCCGAAGTTGCTTGAATGGGACCGTGAGAAAATATCAAAAGAGATCAATAGTGTCGCCGGTGCCGGCGAGAGAGAAAAAGAACGCGCCGAACTGATGATCCGGTTCTATCAGCTCATTTATAACAAGTATTTCCATCAGCACATCGATATCCTCAAAGACCTTGAGACCTCCTGTCTGCTGGATCTGCGGAAAATTCGTTCCCTCAAGCGCTCACTGCAGAAAAAGGATTATTACAAAAGCCTGACCATCGTTCTGGCGATGTTAGCCGTTCTGAAGGAGAAGGTGCTTTCATCCCAAAAGACGGACTATTTTGAAAATATCTATTATAAACGGCATATTGCCGCCGGAATCCCGTCCATGTACGGGACCTATCGTGAAGAAAAATTCGAAGCCATGGGGCTTACGTTTCGCCTTGAAAGCTTTGCCACGATGCTTTTTGAAAGACTGGTGGAGTCCCTGAACCTCAAGTTCATCACCAAAAGCACCCTGATGAGAATCCACGAATATCTCTGGCTCTACATCAAGGCGCTCGAACTGGAAGGTCTGGCCACGGAAGGGCTTGTAAGCAAGCTGAGGTATATTACGAGCGCCCTGCAGATCCGGCAGTTTTCGATCGATCAGTATATCGATATCTTCCAGTTCATCGCCAAAGGCATTCAGGATATCACCCGCGATTACTATATCGATGCCCATCGCTCCAACCTGCCTGTGATCATCGGCCAACTGATCGATGGTGACGGATGGGGACATGATGCCGCATCGTGTCCTACGGGGACAGATTTGAAATCTGTCCCCGTAATCGCACCGAAGGACCAGAGGGCCTTTTATCAGTACTCGGAAAACTTTGTCCGTTCCATCATCGCCTCCGCCTTCGGCCTGCAGGTTCTGGATAATTTCGTGAATGCCGTCATCCGGACGCTGAGCGCCGAGCTTGAAAAATTCAAGGATGATAAGCAAATCCTGAATCTGGTCATGGCCTATATTCCGGAATTGGCGATATCGACCCTTTATAAAAAAAACAGGGATGCGGACAACCAGATCCTCATCGGCAACAAGGCTTATATGTTAAAGGAGCTGATCTCTTTCAATCTCGCGGTACCGCCCGGATTTATCATCACAACGGAGGTGTTCCGGGGCTATGAAGGCGTTGTCGGGTATAAACATATTTTCAAGGATTTGAGACGGAGGGTTTACAAGGAGATCAAGGAGCTTGAACGGATTACCGGGAAGACATTCGGCGATCCCCGGAACCCCCTGCTTCTTTCCGTGAGGAGCGGCGCAACGATTTCACTACCAGGGATGATGTGTTCCATTCTCAATGTGGGGATCAGTGAAACGATTGCGGAGGGGCTTGCCCAAAAGGAAGATTATCGGTGGGCGGCGTGGGATTCATACCGGCGATTCCTGCAGACCTGGGCGATGTTTCAGGGGATTGATAGAAATATCTTCGATGAAATCATGAAAAGTTACAAGAGCCGTTATGCGGTTGCGAAGAAATTTCAG
>CAKKRN010000043.1 GCA_919902745.1 Syntrophaceae bacterium
CGGAAGGAGATCCTCATCTACAAGAAACGCATGGTCTATCTGGAAAGGCTATTAAGATGATTAAAGTTCGCAAACCACTCCTATGGATCCTCGCGGCCATGGCTGTTCTCGGCGCGGTAGCCCTCCATGCCGCACCCATCCGAACCGTCACCGCCACGATTACCAAGATCTCTGACGGCGATACCGTGCAGGCCATCACCCCGGAAGGAACGAAGCTGAAGGTCCGCCTCTATGGCATCGATGCACCGGAGACCCAAAAGGGGAATAAACCGGGAGAGCCGTTCGGCAATGCATCCAAGGACTACCTTGCTTCCCTGATCAGCCAGAGATCCGTCAGGGTGGAGATCCGCGATATCGACCGCTACCGGAGGATGGTCGCCATCCTCTGGCTGGCGGAGCGGAATGTGAACCAGGAAATGATCGCCGCCGGCATGGCAGAGGCCTATGTGGAGTATCTGAAAAAGCCCTATCGCGCCCCCTTCATCCAAGCGGAACAGGAGGCCAAGGCCCAAGGGAGAGGGGTCTGGTCTCAGGGCAGCCGCTATGAGAGGCCATCCCAGTTCAGGAAAAGGATGGGGAGTTAGGGACTGATGATCCTGTGTTAAGGAAATTGGAGCAATAATCCGTTGACCGGTGATTAGCAGACCCGAGAGCAATCAAATTAGCGGCAAAAAGCTTGACTATTTGCCAGTAATTTGTACATCGGCAGCATGAGGCTTAAGAAAGATAAGGACACGCTAAAGTGCCGGTTCGTTTATGAGCCACTATAGTGATCAATAGTTGGATAGGTGCCAGCCCTCCGTGACGAAGGCTAGGGTAACATCCCGAGGAAACCATGTGCGGCCGCTTTATCCTCTTGACCGATTTATCCGTAATCGTGGAGTCCTTCCGTATCGGAGAGGTCGCCGCCGAATATAAGCCCAGCGGCAACATCTCTCCAGGCCAGCAAATTGCGGCTGTTGTCCATGATGAGGATGTCAACAAACTGGTCGATTTCCGCTGGGGCTTGATCCCATCATGGGCGAAGGACCCGTCTATCGGTAACAAAATGTTCAACGCACGTGCGGAAACCATTGCGGAAAAGCCGAGCTTTCGGGAGGCTTTCAAGAGGCGCCGGTGCCTGATTGTTGCGGATGGATTCTATGAATGGCAGAAAATGGAAAAAGGAAAGAAGCCATTTCATTTTTCCCTCAGATCGGCCGGGCCTTTCGGCTTTGCCGGGCTCTATGAAACATGGATGTCGCCGGAGAATAAACCCGTCAAGACATGCACGATCATTACGACCGATGCAAATGCCCTGTTAAAGCCGATCCATGACCGTATGCCCGTCATCGTGCCGAAAGATAAAGAAGCCCTCTGGATGGATCCCGGCGCGCCGGACCCAAGGGAACTGGTCGCTATCTTAAAACCCTATCCCGCGGAGGAAATGAAGATGGCTGAAGGCTTCCAGCCTGCCCGGTAACTAAATTTTAAAAAGGCACATCTTGTCAATCCAGTGAATTGCAAAATCAACTCGGCGGGGCTTGCGAATAAAAACAAAAAATGATAAGGAAATCGATATAATATTTCATAAGAAGGAAGGTAACAGCTTGTGAAAACGCTATCGATCACGGTACCGGACCATCTGGCCGAGCACATTCATGATTATGTCCAGTCCGGTTTTTTCGTGTCCGAGCCGGATGTCGTCCTGGCGGCCATGTCGGAATTTGTCCGTCGCAACCGGGTTGACCTGATGGAGCGCTTCACACGGGAAGACATCGCCTGGGCTATCAAAGAGACTCCTGCGGCCAAATGAGAACCGTCGTCTGCGATGCCGGTCCTATCATCCATCTTTACGAAGCCCATTACACGGGATAAGTCCGAATAACCGGCGTTCATGTCTATAGAATGGGTCTATAGGAAGGCATCTGTAGCGTAACATTCTGATATAAAATGAATATTCTATACACGAGATCGCAGCGATAAACAGACGGGAGCAATCATTAGATCAGCCTGTCGAGTACTTCAGGATGGCGCTGGTTGTCCCTATTCCGCTCAGTCGGCAATTGTGCCACAGCCCGTGGCACAAATCCCCCTGGGGCATAACCGGCTGATTGTTAGTAAAGTTTAGTAGAGTTTAGTAAAGCCTGAAGATGAGCTGTTGCGCTGGACTGGGTATTTCATCGGAAGCCGGTGTTTC
>CAKKRN010000044.1 GCA_919902745.1 Syntrophaceae bacterium
CGGAACCTTCAGTTTATAGGGCCGGTCCGGTGTCATTCGATGCCGGAGTTCGGCGTTCAGAATATAGATGGTCTCCTCCGGCGTTTCGAGTTTCTGGGCGATATCCTGCAAGAGCAGGCATCGGTTGATCTCCGCCACTTCATAAGACAAAATGTCTGTTTTGGGGTCTCCCGATCCGAGGTCGATGCCGTATTTCTGCGGATCCCTGACAATGAGCAATGTGGCCACAAAACGGGGTACATACCGCGCCGTTTCGTAGGGAAGACGCTGATAGAGATCCCAAAAGCGATCCAGATAATTGATGTGCTGAGAGGCGATCGTACGCATGACGCGCCCTTCACCGCAATTGTATCCGGCAAGGACCGTCAGCCAGTCGCCAAACATCGCGTGCAGATCCTTGAAATAATCGATGGCCGCACGCGTCGATTTTTCGACGTCCATCCGTTCGTCTACCCAGTCATCACGGTTCAGACCGTATTTATAACCCGTCGATGGGATGAACTGCCATAAACCAAGGGCTCTTGCAGAGGATAGCGCATTGATCTTGTAGCCGCTTTCCACCAGCGGCAGCCAGGAAAGCTCCTCCGGCAGGCCCGCCTTCTTGAGCTCCCGCAAAATCACGGGCCGATAGATCTTCGACCGCTGATAGGAGGCGATGAAAAAATCGCGTTCGACCGTCTGAAATTGACGGATCTCCTTTTCAACATCTGCATTGGTAACGATCGGAATCTCCCCGCGCTTGCCATTTGCAACGGACTGGTGTGAGTTGTAGATGGCCAGGATCCGCTTCGAAATCATCAGACGGAGATCATCCTTCTGCCGTACGATATCGGGGTTGCCGTTGGTGTCAAGCAGCAGGGCATACGCCTGATCCAGCATCTGGAGCGCATCTTCGAGTTCACCGTTCACCCAGTATTTCTGGGATTCATCCAGCAGCAGAAGGGCTTCTTCCATGATATCCCCTTCCGTCTCCTCCTCACGCACCCTCCGCTCATCTCGATGATTCACTAGGAAGGGATTGTGTACGGGTTGCTTTTTTACCGTCTCGCTCTGCCTGGACAGATCCGAGGATATGATCGGAGAAGGGGCATTGACCGCTCCAGTGGATTTTGTGATCCCATCGCTTTTTCCCGGAATATCGGAGGAATTCGGCGTCGGGGAGAGATTCGCCGGCTGTAGGGGCTGTTTCACCACAACCTTCGCCTGGGGATCGGCCTTTTGATTCAGGAGGGGTTCGATCGCCACGGGGGGCTGTGACAACGGAGACTCCTCCGGACGAGCCAACTCCTGAACGGATAGGTCGGTTCGTTTTTTTAAAACTTCCGGGTTGGATACCGAGCATGATGAAATGGTCAAACCGCCAAGACAAAAGATTATCAGAACAATCGGGATGGTCGAAATCTCATTTCGGAACATATTTGACTCCTTACTGACCCGTTTCAATTCGCCCATGATGGCTATGACGTTGCCCGTACCCGTCCATCGTACGGTCTCTAACCCATTTAATGGGCGCGCAGTGCTATACCATACTTTTGCCCTTCCCCAAAATATTAATGCAGCAGATATGCCTCGATGAAATCGTCGATATCGCCGTCCAAAACCCGGTTGACGTTGCCGGTTTCGAGGTTCGTCCGATGATCCTTAACCATTTTATACGGATGCAGCACGTAGGAGCGGATCTGGCTGCCCCAGGCAATATCCTTTTTGGTCTTGTTGATCTCATCGAGTTTTGCATTCTGCTCCCGGAGTTTCATCTCATAGAGACGGGAACGGAGGTATTTCATGGCCATCGCCTTGTTCTTGTGCTGCGAACGCTCGTTCTGGCACTGGACCACAATTCCCGTCGGCAGATGGGTGAGCCTCACCGCGGAATCGGTCTTGTTCACGTGCTGACCGCCGGCGCCGGTGGAGCGATAGGTGTCGATGCGCAGATCCTTTTCATCGATTTCAACGACGATCCGGTCGTCGACCTCGGGATAGACAAAGACGGAAGCAAATGAGGTGTGCCGGCGCGCGCCGGCATCAAAAGGCGATATCCTCACCAGCCGGTGAATTCCGATTTCCGCCTTGGCATAGCCGTAGGCGTATTCACCCCGGAGGGTCCAGGTTACGCTCTTAATGCCGGCCTCGTCACCCGGCAGATAATCGATGATGGTGGCCTCGAAACCTTTCCTCTCTGCCCAGCGCAGGTACATCCGCAGCAGCATCTCCGCCCAGTCCTGCGCCTCCGTTCCCCCCGCGCCCGCATGAATCGACAGGATCGCGTTCATCGGATCCTGTTCGGAGCCGAGCATCATCTTCAGTTCATCGGCCCGAACGGCGGCATTGAGCCTTTCCAACTCGGAGCGGATCTCTTCCCGGGTCTGATCATCCTTCTCCTCGGAGGCGATTTCGGAAAGAATCCGGAGATCTTCGAGGCCGTTCTTTTGCTGTTTCCATTTCTCGACCGCATCCGTCAACCGGCTATTTTCCCGGAGGATCCCGCTCGCCCTTTCCGGTTCATCCCAGAAACCGTCGCGCAGGGATTCCTTCTCCAGCTCCCGGATACGCAATTCTTTTTCAGGGATGTCAAAGACAGACCCCGATATGTTCGATTCTCCGGGCCAGATCGATCAGGGTGTCATGAATTCCTTCCAGCATTTTTCCTTCTCCTTTGTAGGACAAAATAGTACGGGATCAACACGATTCCGCACAGGTAAACGAACAGGTCACCATATGCCGCATAAAAGGTCTTTTCGTCAATGTATTTCACCTCACCCTTCAGAACGGTTCTTTCAAAGAGGCCCGTTTGGGAGAGGATTTTCCCCGTCGGATCGATGATGGCGCTGATCCCGGTATTGGCCACCCGAACGAGGTAGAGACGGTTTTCGACCGCCCGGAAAACCGTCATGGAGAGATGCTGAAAAGGCGCTGAGGATTTTCCGAACCAGGCATCGTTGGTGATGTTCACGAGCAGATCGGCATTCTTCTGTTTGTAATCTCTTGCGGATTCCGGAAAGATTGCTTCATAACAGATCAGGACGCCGATACGGCGTCCGTCGTATTCGATCGGATTGAATCCCGTTCCCGGCCGGAAGTCGCCTACCCCGACGACGAGCTTGCCGATGAAGGGAAAGACCTTTCTCAGCGGCACATATTCACCATAAGGCACCAGATGCACCTTGTCATATCGGCCCGCAACAGTCCCGTCCGGTCGGAGCATGTAGGCGCTGTTCATATAGGAGATCTTTCCGCCACCCTCATCATAACTCGGACTGCCGAAGAGAAGCCGCCGACCGGACGCCCGGGCGACATCGACGACGAGCGCCCGCAGCGGATTGGCGCCCTCAAAGTAGAAAGGCGCCGCCGTTTCCGGCCAGACGATCATTCCCCCTTCCGCAGGTATGGAACGAAGGGACAGGGAACGATAGATATTCAGCGTTTGCAACTGGTAGCGGTCGTTCCATTTGATGTTCTGATCGATATTCCCCTGAACGAGCGCCACTTCGACGGAACTCTTCTTCCGAACGGATTCCCGAATTTCAGCCGTGCGAAAATGACCATAGCCATAGATGGCCGCGATCACGGCGAACGCGATCGCGATCTCCGTCAGCAAATACCTTTTCCGGAATCGGAGCGACCAGAGATTGTAAAGAACCGCGTTGACCATAACGATCGCAAATGATATTCCATAGATACCGGTTAAATCGGCGATCTGGATGATGTTCTCGTAGAGGTATTGGGAATAGGCCAGATTTTCCCAGGGAAAGCCTGTGAAGAGATGAGAACGGGCAAATTCAAGGATGGTCCACAACAACGGGGCCGACAGAAAGAGGGCGCCCCCTTTTTTTCGGAGAAAGACGACACCCATCGCAAAACAGGCCGTATAGAGGCTCAGGTATGCGGCAAGCAGCAGCATGGCCATGATCCCCATGTAAACGGGTAGATGGCCATATTGAACGACGACATAGGAAATCCAGTAGAGGATCCCGATGTGCGCAACCAGACCCGCAAGAAAACCGGTTTTAAACCCCTCCCATGGTTTTGCATCCCGCAGCGCATAAAAAAGGGGAATCAGCGCAACCCAGGACAGAACCCCGCTTCCAAACTTCGGAAAGCAGAGAAACAGAAAAAGGCCGGACAAGAGGGCCACGATCAGGTTTGAAGATGCTATCAAATGCGTTATCAATTTTTTCAAGCGTTTCGATCATTCTCTACATGGGTTTCACGGCATGCTGTTCCATAACGACAAGAAGGGGATTACCATGTGGTCAACCCCCTTCAGCGATTTCTATCATGGAGCGCGATTATAGGCGGAACCATGAAAAGAATCAAGACAGAATATCTGGTGGGGGCAGGCTGAAAATTGAACCTTGACGATGTAACCCGTTTGCAATACAGTAAGACCAATGACGGAGAGGCGAAGGGAAAGACATGACAACACCCGTATTGAAACAGATCGACGCACTGAAGGCAAAGATTGACGCCCACAGGCCACTTGACGCGCACATGCTCAAGCAGGTCCGGGAGTATTTCCGGATCGGCATGGCCTATTCAAGCAACGCCCTGGAAGGAAACTCGTTGACCGAGACGGAAACGAAGATCGTCATCGAGGACGGAATTACCATCGGCGGAAAGCCCGTCCGGGATCACCTTGAAGCCTTGGGCCATTCGGAAGCCTATGACCTGCTTTTCCGGTTGGCAAAGAATCAGGAAATCACAGAGGCGAACGTCAAGGAACTGCACCGGCTGTTCTACTACCGGATCGATGCGAAGCAGGCGGGGAAGTATCGTAAGAGCCGGGTTATCATCACCGGGACGGATTTCATTCCGCCGGCGCCGGAGAGAATACCGGATTTGATGGAGTCGTTTATTGCCGGATTGTCAGAATTTAGGGCGAAGCATCACCCAGTAGAATTTTGCGCGATCATCCACAAGGAGCTGGTGACGATTCACCCGTTCATCGACGGCAACGGGCGAGCGGCGCGGTTGCTCATGAACCTT
>CAKKRN010000045.1:0-2055 GCA_919902745.1 Syntrophaceae bacterium
AGATAATGCGCCTCATTGTCGTCGATGGTAATCCAGAGCGAGCCATCGTCGGAGAGGAGCCGCCGGATGATCTCCAGGCGGTCACGCATGAGAGACAACCAGATGGAATGCTCCAGCCCGTCATCGTAGTGGGTAAAAGCGCTGCCGGTGTTGTAGGGTGGATCGATGGACGCGCATTTGACCTTGCCGGTGAACTCCGCTTCCAGTGCCTTCAGCGCCAGCAGGTTGTCGCCGAAGATCAGCCAGTTGTCGAAGATATCCTTGTCCGACACCCGGCGCGGGGCATGGTAGGATTGATCCGGGTCCTCCAGCAATATCCTCGGCTCCAGCCTCGGCCGGTTCTCCTTCCCGATCCAGGTTAGTTCGAGTTTTTGTTTCCGTTCGGCCATGCAGTCTCCTATATCATGCAGCTCTATCCATTTTAACCATAGAAAAAGCTTGACATCCTAAAATCAATTCGTCAGAATAAGGTCAATCCGGTTATCCGGAGGTGGATGGCGAAGCCATCGGGCCCGTAAGGGCCTTTTTTATTGCGCTCTTCAAATAAATTTCTTTCCAAAGCAGCGCTGACCTTCCTGATCATATTTGCTTTCAAGAATCTTGATTACCTTTTCTCCGAAAGGGAAAACACTTCCCTTGAACAATCGCTGTTCCCTCAGAATTTCATTGCGGCTGGAGTGTGCAATCAAATCACAAAGCTGAAGTCCGGCAATATTATTTGCTTTTGTTTTTACTTTCAACTGACGGCTTGTAAAGCATGCCTGAAACTGATCCGGCGCGACATAATCCGTTCCATTTTGCCAAAGCCGTTCGAAAGAATCCTTCAAACGTCTATCCTCCTTCCCGCCACGTGATTCTGCCATAGCATCGCCACAGGCATCCTTTCGTTTCAGGAAGAATACAAATCGCTCCAGCAGGACAGCCAGGCAGTAGTGGTAGGGATCGAAACGCCACACAGAGTAAGTTTCCTTGTGTTTTTTCTTGTCAAGGCAGACAGAGATCACCTTATATTGCCAATCTTTCATAAGGGAAAGGAGATCCTTGTCAAAAGCTTTCCTGATGGCAGGATCTGCCAAACTTTCGAAGGGATGTCGATTGTTGAACATTTCCTTGCGATGGAAAATAATTGGTTCATCAGGGTGTGCTTGAAAATATCGATGTTTGATTTCTTCCATTTGCGGATGTACCACGGAGGCGGCATATCCAAGCTCGATGATCACGCCGGTGAGGCTTAGAAATTGATGATTAGGATTTTCTGAACTTTCCAGGTCAGGATTGCCGACTTCGTCAATATAAATTCGATATTTCATCATTTTTCCCTATGCAAGTTGCTAACGAATGCTGAACAATTTCTGTCCGGTCTTCCTATGGACCAGTTCAGCTTCAATCTTGGCAATCAGTTTCTCCAGCCGGGGATTGCAATAGCCGTTCATCATCATTGCCGACGACCTCATGTTTTACCCTTTTGAAACCATCAGTTTTACTTCACTTGAAACCGGAAAAACTTTCCAAGTCTCGATAAATACGAATGGTTTCTACTTCACACCTTTTCGCTCGCGAATTTGCAAGATATCCCGACAAACGTTCCCCTTATTTCGACTTCCTCATCGGCAGATAACCGCGCATGATCTCGATGTTCCCCTTGTATCGGCCCTTGTCCTTGACGATCAATTCAAGCCGTTCCAGCTCCACCAGGTCGCGCATGAGCGTTGCTGAGGAGAGTGTGGCATATTCCTTCGCCAGGATGCCGGAGCTGACGACAAGATCGTCGGGGGTATGCCATTGGTCCACGGGGAACTGGAGGGCAAGGGTGCGCCGCCGCTTCACAATGGCGCGGGTCTTGCCCGTGGCCTTCTTGCTGTCCAGGGTGTCATAGATGAACTTATGCCATGACATTTCCAGAAGGTTTGCCTGAACGATATCCAGAACGCCCTTCAGCCCGTCGCGGAATCCGAGGACGGTATACCGGATAAAACCGGACAGGTCCCTCTCCCGGACGCACTGATCGAGCCGGCGGTAATATTCCTGCCGGGTATCGTTATAATGGTTCGACAG
>CAKKRN010000045.1:2155-3726 GCA_919902745.1 Syntrophaceae bacterium
ACGACGACGTTGTGTCCGGGCGTCCTGAACTTGCCGGGTACGCTCGGGAAGTGATCCCCCAGGTTCTTTCCCACGAAGTGGTTGAATCTCTCAATCAGCTCCGGGGACAAGATAAAGGCCTTGTCCTCAGTGATGACCTCGGTACGGATCTGATTCAGGGCTTCAATGACATTTTTGACCTCGATTTGCAGATATTCTTTGCTCGGCGGAAGGTTTTCCCCTGCGTCGATTCGGAACACCTCTTCCTCGGACAGGGTGTTTCCTTCGATGGCCGTCGTTGCCCTGGCGCCTTTCCGCAGGGATACCGCCAGCATCCGTTTTCTGTATTCCGGCTTGACCGGCGCCGAGGAAATGGCCTGGATGATGGATTCGCACTGCCCCAGCATGAAAATGGTTTCCTCATCAAGGCGCCAATTTTTCTGAAACGAAATATGCTGATAATTCTGCATTTCATTTACCTCTATATAGTCTTTGCATGATAACGACTTTGCAAATTCTATATAGTATTTGGTGACGCACTTGTCAAGGAAAACCAATGGGCCTGCAAGCGATTCAGACAACTTTCCAGCGTATCGAAAACAGGTCTTTTCTTTCAAGGCGCTGTTTCAAGCGGGCTTCGATCTCTTCGAGAAGCCGCTCCTTGCGCCGATCCACCTCGTCCTGGGTTTCGTAGAGGGACATCCGCAAGGCGTTCCGCGTCTTTTCCATCTCCTTGATCTGTCGCTGGGCATTGACCTTTTCCTCAAGAAGGAGGATCTTCTTCGCTTCCGTTTTGCGCGCCTTGATCTCCCGGTCCAGGTCTTTTAATTCAATCTCCAGGCTGTTTTTGACATCCTCGGCCCATTTGTCCAGTTTTCCCATTTCATCATCGAAGAAGCCCCCGTTTCGCTGGGCGTTCATTTCCACGATGCCCGCCTGCCTGACCAGGGCGATTTGCTGCAATCTGCTCACCGCCTCTGAATCTGTTCCAGTGGTTTGCTCTGCGACCATTGCCGGCAGGGAAAAGAGCCGCTGCACCTGATCGCCGTCCAGTTCCGCTCCGTCGTCGCCGACAGCGGCAAAAAGGAGGTGATCCTCTTTTTCAAACGAATCGATCGTCAGGTTGGAGATGCAAAGCCAGCCGGACTTGCCGGTCAGGGATTCCAGGATGGTGATTTTCTTCGGCGTATCCGTGTAATGAAAGACCAGTTCCCGGCTCGGCAAGACAGGGGCCTTGCATTGGCCGATGATGCGTTGCGCCAGGGGATGGCCCGGCCGGTAAACGTTGACGTCATCGAGGCTCTTGCCGATTCTGTAGGGTCCGGGGTGGATTTTCTCATGGGGAAAGGGATTGCTTCTCAAGGTGAAGGAATGATCCTCCGCGGCGAAGTCCGCATAGGGCTCCAGATAGTAGCGGGTAATCGACCACAGCCAGTTTTCGTATTTTGAAAGGTAGGCCTTGCTCGTCTCCAGGTTGATCCGCAGCTTTTCGTGGACTTCTTCATCGAAGTTTTCCAGGAGCCGCTGGCGGGTCAGGCGCATCGTCTCATCGATCTCCTCTTCCATCTCCGCCTGTAACGCGTCGAAGGAGG
>CAKKRN010000045.1:3826-11876 GCA_919902745.1 Syntrophaceae bacterium
ATTTCCTCTTTCATGGCTGCCATATCTTGCGGAGTCAGGGGCGTTGTCTGACCGGTTTCAGGCTTTTCATCGCCGTTTCCCTGGTTCTCCTCCGCCCATTCCTCTTTCAACTCGTCATAGGCCTCAAAATTCTCCGCAATGAGCTCGTCGATTTCCGTTTTATGTCGCTGCTCGCCGAGGGTGCGGCTCAACCTTTGCGAAAGGGCTTCCAGTGTCCCGGAGATCGCGTAGGTCGACGAGGCCAGAAGCCGGCGCAGGATCAGGGTCATCAGTTGTCTTTGACTGGCCGGCAGGGCATAAAGATTGGGTCTCTGGAGATAATCGGAGACGAGGTCATAGAGTCTTTGTTCCGCCGCAGACGGATAGAATTCCTGCGTGACGGGGATGCGATTGGTATATTTGACGTATTCCAGGACCTGACGACGCAGGGTTCTTTTGCAGACGGGCTTCAAACGCTCTTTAAGATCGTCGAAATTATCCACGTTGGTCAATCGTGCGAACCGGCTCTTGAAGCTTTTCAGATCTCCGAAGGTGTAATCGTCGATGACGCTGACCAGACCATAAAGCTCCAAGAGGGAATTCTGCAGAGGCGTAGCCGTCAAGAGCAGCTTCGGCGCGTGGGCGACGGCGGTTTTGACGGCGTTGGCGATCTTGTTGGAATTTTTATAGACGTTCCGCAGTCGGTGCGCCTCGTCAATGACCACGAGATCCCACTCAATCTGCCTGATATAGGCGTCCTTGGCCCTGGCAAACTGATAGGAACACAGGACGATTTCTTTCTGCACAAAAGGGTTCAAGTTGCCCTTCTTGATTTCCTGATTGAACGACTTCGACTCCAGGATGAAGGAGGGCAGAAAGAACTTGTCCAGCAGTTCCTGATTCCACTGCTTGCGGAGATTGGACGGCAGGATGATCAGGATTTTTCTTTTTCGTTCCGCCCATTTCTGGGAGATGACAATGCCCGCCTCGATGGTCTTTCCCAGACCTACTTCATCGGCGAAAATGGCGCCTTTGGACAGGGGCGAGCGGAAAGCAAAGAGGGCAGCCTCCACTTGATGCGGGTTGAGATCGACCTGGGCGTCGGACAGGGAAGAGGCCAATTTTTCAAGGCTGTCCGAGGGACAGCGCTTGGTCAGCTCGAAGGCGAAGTATTTAGCGCGGTAGGGGGTTATATTCATGAGTTTATGAAATCGTTTGCCAATTATTGTTCCGCTGAACCTCGAACGCCTCTCCCGGCAGCGTCCGGTCCGGGATAGCTGGCAATGGTAAGGTATTCGACGGTTTGTCCCCGGAGGAGGTCATCGATATTGATCGGTAAACGCATATTCCATACCCTGTCGTCAAGCACAAAACCCCGCTCTCTTTTAAGAATCGGTCAAAAGTGAAATCATCTCATTTGTTCCTCTTGTTTTGATAAACTTTGTCATTTTTCTCTCGCAAACCCCGGCCAAACAAGACCTTTCTCATCAACATACAGAAGCTCCTGCTCGCGAAGTCTGCTCAAGTCACGCTGTTTGGTCTTGTCACCAAGGTTGGCATAGAGCGCCTCATGCCAGGGTGCGAGACGCAGTTCGTCCATTTGCAATGGTTTACCGCGCTCCATCACTTGGGTCAGAATGGCATAATAATCGATCAGGACATTTACCGCCTTATAATAATAGTGCATGGCGCTCATTAAGCCAGTGTAGGACTCCATCACGAAGTTCGTTCACACATCCGATGAGCTCTGTTACATCTGCTTCCGTGACGCTGCCGACATAATCATATTCCACCACGTTTCTTTTAGTGCGGCAGGTATCCAGATACTGGGCATCTTGTTCATGCTTTTCCCCCAAGATCAAGGGTAAGGCTTGAATCGTTCGGTAGTGTGGCAGGTTTTTTTCAGGCCGGCAGCCTTCTGCATAAAGCAGGATTGTACAGAGTTTCAGGGCGGCATTGTAAGTTATCCCAAAGCGCCAGTCGGCTGAAATATCTCGTGTGGCGTCCTGTAAATCACGATCGATGATCCGGAGAAGATCGGCGATTTCTTTTTTGCCGGTCTTGTGGGAACGCAGCCAGCCGTATTCAACCCATTTCTGCAAGCTCATTTTCAGTTCCAAGAATGAAAATCTTTGGCGATTCAAGAACCTGATTAAGGAAATGATCCTGCTCCCTTCTCCGCTTTACGAATTCCTTCTCAGTGAAAGCATGGGGGTTGATTTCCCGACCGATCTTGCCGGCGGCATCCATCAAAAGGCCGGTTAATTTTCTCAGGCCGGTATTGCCTATGACCATGAGATCCACGTCACTTGCAGCTTTGTCTTCTTGCCTGGCAAGTGAGCCGAATACAAAGGCTACCTTGATGCCTTTTTCATTGTTTAAAGCATTTTTTATCACATCCGCCAAGCCGCTCGTCTTCAGGACAAGGCCGCGGATATCGGGGTAAAGGGGATGCGCGGTATTTGCCCGGTAATAAACTCGATTACCATCTTTTGCTCTGGTAACGATATCGAGTCGCTGAAGCTTTTGCAGTTCCTTCTGCACGGTGCCGATGGCAAAACCCGTGCGCCGCTCAATCTCGCGCATGTGGAGCTCTGTGTCTGGAGCAACTCCGAAGAAAATGCGAAAGATCTCCGCCCTGATTTTTGATGATAAGATTTCAGCCAATATCCCCATGGCGTATGCCTATACCATACAGTTGCATGTTTTTGCCATACATTTAATAAGCTTGCCACCGACCTTTTTACCCAGCCCGCCTCCCGCAGCATCCGCTCGATTTTTCCCTTTCCACAGCGCTGGTCGGTGCTGCCCATGCGGATAAAGGTTTTTCGGATATCATTGTTGAAACATACGGGTTTAGCCTGACGAGACATGGGGAGCCGATTGGTCCTGAACGCCCGGATAGAACGGTCGGCGTGGATTTATCGTTCCGCTTTCGTCTCACCATTGATCCAACTATCCAACATGATTGCATGTTATCGTTCCGCTTTCGTTCCACCTTCTGCCCTTCGCCTTCCGCGCAGACGATTTGCAGGACGTCGGCGATCATCGGTGTTCCGCTTCGCTAAAAACGATCGCCTGGAAGGTCAGGAAAGTCGCCCCGTCTCTCCATGCGCCGGACGGAAGTCCAGCCTTCTGGCTCAGGTGGTTCAGCATCTCATCCCTTCCCCATCCCTGTTCCGGGGCGACCTGGGGGAGAAACACGGCGGATTTTCCCCCCTTCTTGAGGAGGACGCCGTCCCGGCCGACGACGATGTCGTTCGGGCCGGAGACCGGTTTCATCGGCGTCAGCACGGAGATCTCGATTTCCAGATCGGGCAGCTCCCGGAGCGTTACGGGGCTGAAGCGGGTATCCTCGAAGGCGGATTGGAGGGCCATCGCCCCGACGAGCTCGGCGAGCGGCCGGTCCGGGACCATCCGGCCGATGCAGCCGCGCAGGTCTCCCCGCTTCTTGATGGTGACGAAGACCCCGCGCGGTTCGCGCAGAATGGGGCTCGAAAGCCGCGGCAGGGGGACCATTTTTATCGTCAGAAAACGGGTGATCGTCTCCCGCGCGAGGCGAAGCAGGTATTTCCGGTCGGCGGGTCCGATCGTCCCTTCCGTAGCCGCGGCCGGCCGAACGGCGGGGGCTTCCTTTTTCGGATCGGCGGCCAGGACGACCGCCCCATAGCCGACGACGCGCTCCCGCTCGCCGATCGGGAGATTCCCCGAGTGGGCGTAGCTCACGACCTTTCCCCCGGTCGCCCCCATCGCCTTGGCGGCGGCCATCGCGGCCATGATGGGGGCCTCGCCGCAGGCGCAGGTGGAGAGGTTCGGTATCCGCCGCGCCGTCTGCGTCCGGATGGTCGCCTGGAGCGCCGCCGGATCGAGGGTGATGACGGCATCCAGCGTCTTCATGTCCGCGGCCTCGGCGTCTTTCGCCGACGGGTAGTGTGAGAGGTCGGAGCTGGCGACGATCAAGGCGCGGCGTCCCTTCAGGACCGAGGCCAATGCGTTTCCGAAGCGGGTGCAGAGGGCGGCGTCCGCTTCGCCGACGATCGCGGCGACGATCTTCGCCTGCGGAAAGAGGACCTGGGCGAAGGGGACCTGGACCTCGACCGAGTGTTCCCGGACGTGCGGCCCCTTGTCGAGGGCGCAGTCGGGCGAGGCGGCAAGCAACGCCGCCGTGAGATCCCCGTCCACCGTTGCGGTTCCGAGCGGCGTCCGGAAGCCGCCGCCCGGGTAGAGGGCGATCTTCCGGAGGCCGGAGGCCGTGTGGTTGGTCCCGAGGATGACGACAACGTCATAGGCCCCGCCGCGGACCTGGTTCCAGCCGTCGGCGCAGATCTGGCCGGAGTAGATGTACCCCGCGTGGGGGACGACGATGGCGACCGGTTTTTTCACCTGCGGCGGCAGCGCGTCCTCCATGAATTTCTCGATGGCGAGCTTCAGGACGGTCGCCGATTCGGGGTAGAACTGCCCGGCCACGGCCGGGGAACGCACCTCGCCCCCTCCGTCCTTCCCGGCCATGCCGGTCGTTGCCACCCCCAGGCTGAGGGCGACGAGGGGAATTCCGAATTGCAGAATGGTCATGACGTATCTCCTTTCCACTCAACTCCAGACGCCCGCGATCCTCCCGCCGCAGAAGCCGCAGCGGCCGTTTTTTTGATGCATTTCCACGGTGAAGAATCCGGTGCGCCGGATGACCGCCTTCCCGCAGGAAGGGCAGTGGGTATGGTTCCCCGGATGGTCCGGGACGTTTCCCACATAAACATAGTGCAGCCCCCGCCCCATCGCCGTCTCCCGGGCCCGCTCCAGCGTCGCCACCGGTGTGGGCGGCAGGTTTCGGAGCTGATAATCCGGGTGAAAGCGGGAGAAATGGAGGGGGACGTCGGGTCCGACTTCTCCCAGGATCCAGTCGATCAGGCCGCGCAGCATCTTCTCGGAGTCGTTCAGCGTCGGGACGACGAGGTTGACGATCTCCAAATGGGCGCGGCTCTTCGCGATCTGCTTGATGCTCCGCAGGACGGGCCTCAGCTCGGCGCCGCAGACGCCGCGGTAGAACGCCTCGTCGTACCCCTTCAGGTCGATCTTGATTGCGTCCAGGACCTCGCAGAGCTCGGCGAGCGGCGCCTCGTTCATGATCCCGCAACTGATCAGGACGGGGCGAAGCCCCTGCCTTTTCGCCTCCCGCGCGATATCGAGCATGTACTCCACAAAGACCGTCGGTTCGTTGTAGGTGAAGGCGATCACCGGCGCCTGCCTCTCCCGGGCGGCGCGGACGATCCGGTCGGCGGAGACCGGCGGACTTTCGTAATCCTCCGGAGAGGCCTGGGAGATCTCCCAGTTTTGGCAGAACTTGCACCGGAGCGGGCAGCCCGAGGTGGCGAGCGAGTAGGCCGCGGCGCCGGGGAGGAAGTGGTAGAAGGGCTTCTTCTCGATCGGGTCGACATGGATCGAGATCGGACGGCCATAGACGAGGCTCCGGAGTTCGCCGCCGACGTTCATCCGGGCGCGGCAGCGGCCGCGCTCGCCGGGCCGCAGCACGCAACCCTTGGCGCACAGAAGGCACTTGACCATCCCGGCCTCATGGCGGATGGGTTTCCCTTTCAGGATTTCCGGAGAGGCATGGCATGGTCGGCAGTCGGCGCCGGCGAGGGGGACGGAGGTCCAGAAGCGCGCCCTCGGGGCGAGACGGACCAGATCGGACTTCGGATCGAGGGCGAAGAGGAACCCGGCATCGCCGCCCGCGAACAGGCGCTCCCAGAGGGGAGAGGAGAGACAGAGCCCCGCACCGCCGAGGATCGGGGCGATCCCGGCCAGGGTCTTTAAAAAAGCGCGACGGGAGAGCATCGTCCGACTCCGCCTGATGGATTATTTCGCATAAAAAAAAGCCTCCCGACGCCATTTGCAGGCGCCGGAAGGCCTCTTATTTTCTGCGGATCAAAAATCCTACAGGAGTTTTACATTCTCCGCAGCCGGGCCTTTCTTGCCCTGCGCGATGTCGAAACTCACACGCTGGCCCTCGGCTAACGTCTTGAAACCGCCGGCCTGGATGGCGCTGAAATGAACGAAAACATCGCCGCCCTCAGACTTCTCGATGAAACCGAAGCCCTTCTGCTCATTGAACCACTTCACTGTACCTTCTGACATATTGTGCATCCTCCTTTCATAAAATTCTTTGCAAGTCGGATGAACACGATGGCAAAAACTACAGGACTGTCAAAAACCTTTTTAATCACGTCGTCTAGCCTTGCACTTCAAAACGTCTATATCCAACTCTGCACCCTGCCGCTCCGACTGGAGTTAGGATGCGGTGCCCTTATAGGGGGATTCGGCCCGAATGTCAAGCTTTATTTTCAGCGTTATTTGCTTCTTGAGACGTAACAGAAATCATGTTACACAAAACACGGTGTCGCTCCGGCAGGCATGGGCGCCATATTCCGTATCCGGTCTGAAGTCCACGGCGGGTCTGCTGTGGCGGTTGGAACTGTTTTACGCTTGTTCTCGTGGAATAATCGGCTGTCCGGATTTCGTTAATCCATTGATTCGAAGGAGGGAACCATGAAGGAGGCCATTCGTAATTTCGGTCGGGAAAACGGGGCGGACGTGGTGGGGTTTGCCGCCATCGGGGATTATCACTCTCCGCGGACACCGGATCCGAGCACGCTGCTTCCCGGGGTCCGATCGATGGTGGTCCTGGGATACCGGGAACTCGATGGGGGGCTCGAATCGGAGAACGAGCGGATCCGGATGATGTCGCGTCTTGCGCTGATGAGTCTGGTGACCCGGAACAATTACCTGCTCGCGAAGTTCATCGAGGACCGGTTCCGGGCGAAGGCAGCGTCGATCGCCCCCTCCTATCCTCTGAACATGGCCGCTCCCGTCATGGGCGTCGTCGCCGACCTCTCGCTGCGGCATGCGGCGGTCGCCGCGGGACTGGGGGTCTTCGGCCGCCACAACCTCGTCATCCACCCCCGTTACGGAACGCGGATCATCTTTACCGCCTGCCTCACCGATCTCTCTCTCGACTCCGATCCCCCCGTCCGGGACGAGCTGTGCAACCAGTGCAACCTCTGCGTCGAGTCCTGCCCTGCGAAGGCCCTGGATGAGGAGGGTAAGACTGACCCGATGAAATGCCTCCGGGTCTCCCAGCCGAACGGCATCGGCGGCGCGATCGCCTATGTGAAGAAGTTGATCGGCGCGACGCCCGAGACCCGGAAGGAACAGCTTGTGAATCCGCGGTTTCTCGAACTCTACCAGGCCTCCTTCATCGGCTTTGAGTATCACTGCTTCAAGTGCGAGACCGTCTGCCCGGCCTGCCGGTAACGGCAGCCGCCTCCGGCCGGCCCACGCGCGCGAAGGTTTCTCCCGGACGTTCCCCCTTCCGGCCCGCGCCCCGATAGGTTTCGAGCAGATCGGTCTTGGGATCAGGTGCCGTCCCGATTGCGTTCGAAGCACTGCTCGGTGACACGGGTTCCCCACTGCTCGCCTTCCTGCTCGGAAACGAGACGGAAACCGAACGTTTCGTAGAGGTGGCGCGCCGCGTCGAGTCCGGCGAAGGTCCAGAGAAAGATCCGGCGATAGGCCTGCCGGTCGCAGAAGGAGACCGCCTCCGTCATGAGTCTGCGGCCCAGACCCTTCCCGTGCATCTCCGGCGAGACGATGAACCAGCGGAGGTGCGCGCCGTCCGTTGCCGCCTTGAATCCGTCAATGGCGATTGCCCCTGCCACCCGGTCCTCGTGCCGGATTGTCCAGAAGCCATCGCGTTCCTTTTCGAAGCGGCGGAGGAATTCCGCAAGCTCCGTCGCGACCTTGGCCTCGAAGAAGAGGCCGAATCCCCAGTGGCGGTGGTAGTAGGTTGCGTGCAGTTCGGCGACGCGGCCGATGGCCCCCGGGCGATAATCGGAAATCTCGTTTTGCATCTTATGACCGCCTCCGGGTTTGATCAACAAACCCGCACCCATGCTTTCGCTTCTGTTGCAGAGGACGCCGGCCCTTGCCGGCCTTTCTGTTGAGATTTTTTGCCTATATACATCACTTTTGACCGATGAAGAAATAGAAATTGTTAAGCCGCCCACAGGGCTTCCGG
>CAKKRN010000045.1:11976-13864 GCA_919902745.1 Syntrophaceae bacterium
AAAATTCATGATTGGTATGGGATGAACTCTCAAATTGACTTATCCCGGCAAATAAGGCAGAAAGACACAGTGATTGAGGCTTGCTTGCACCGGCGGCGGGCGATCCGTCCGGGTTCGGCAATCGCACAAGCGCATCGGATGTAACCTTGCATTCATAATGGTGAGCTTTCATCGGGAGAGATGATCGGAATCATATATCAACAATCAAGCATAGGGGGGCGCCTGGGAGATGATGGAGAAAACGACGGCAGAAAAAATCCGCGAATTTTCAGAACGGAAAAACCGGATCGTCGCCATGGGCGGCGAAAAGATGGTCCGAAAGCAGCAGGAGCAGGGCAAATTGACGGCACGGGAAAGGCTCGATCTCCTTTTTGATCAGGGAACTTTTCAGGAGATCCAGCTTTTTGTCAAACATCGATCCACCCTCTTCGGCCTTGCCGAGAAGGAGATCAATGCGGATGGCGTCATCACCGGCTTCGGACGGATCAACGGCCGGGTTGTCTTCGTCGCCGCCCAGGATTTCACCAGTGCCGGAGGCAGCCTTGGGGAGATGCACGCCCAAAAAATCTGCAAGGCGATGGACATGGCCATCGAGGCGAGGAAGCCTTTCATTGCGCTGAACGATTCCGGCGGGGCGCGCATCCAGGAAGGCATTACCGCGCTGCAGGGATATGCCGGGATCTTCTACCGCAACAGCATTGCGTCCGGGTTTATCCCCCAGATCTCCGCCATCATGGGACCCACGGCGGGGGGCGCCGTCTACTCACCGGCGCTCACGGACTGGATCTTCATGGTGAAGAACAACAGCTATATGTACATTACCGGCCCCGATGTCGTGAAGGCGGTCATCGCGGAGGAGGTAAGCCACGAAGAGCTCGGCGGTCCGATGGCCCATGCCGCCAAGAGCGGGGTCTGCCATTTCGTCACGGAAAACGACGAGGAGTGCATCGGCAGCGTGAAGACCCTGCTTTCCTATCTTCCCGACAGTTGTCACAGCCCCCAGCCTGTCGCACCCTGCACGGACAGCGCGGACAGAGAGTGCCCGGAGCTGGACACGGTGATACCGGACAAGGCGTCTCGCGCATACGATATGAAGAAGATCATCGCCGCCGTGGCCGACAACCATGAAATGTTCGAGCCCCACGAATACTGGGCAAAGAATATGGTTGTGGCCTTCATCCGGATCATGGGCAGGCCTGTCGGCGTGATCGCCAACAATCCGCGCTTCGGCGCCGGCGTCCTCGATGTGAACGCCTCGGACAAGGCCGCGCGGTTCATCCGGTTCTGCGATGCCTTCAACATCCCTCTTCTGACATTCACGGATCTCCCCGGCTATATGCCCGGCACCCAGCAGGAATGGTCCGGGATCATCCGGCACGGCGCCAAACTGCTCCACGCCTACTCCGAAGCCACGGTCACCAAGATCACCGTTGTCGTCCGCAAGGCTTACGGCGGCGGGTACATCGCCATGTGCGCCAAGGGATTGGGCGCCGATTATGTGATGGCCTGGCCTTCCGCGGAGATCGCCGTCATGGGGGCCGAAGGGGCGTGCAACGTCATCTATCGGCGCGAGATATCGGGCGCCGACGATCCGGCGGCAAAGCGCGCGGAACTGGCCGCCTCCTACGAGGCGCAGTTCAACAACCCCTATTTTGCCGCCAGTCTCGGCATCGTCGATGAAATCATCCTGCCCCGGGAAACGAGGAAAAGGGTGGCCGCCGTCCTCGATGCGTTTCAGGACAAGTCGGAGACGCGGCTTCCCAAGAAACATAACAATATTCCGCTGTAATCATTCAATGAAACTTTAGATGGTTATGGATGGTTTCCGACGAATAGGGGGTCACGAATGGCTGGAGGCTTCATGTCCCGTTTGTCCATCGTCGAAGGT
>CAKKRN010000045.1:13964-16491 GCA_919902745.1 Syntrophaceae bacterium
GGTGAGCCGGAGCTTCTGCGATCCTGCTATCGGGAGTCTCTCCGGTTGGCGTCTGAGGCCGGGCTCGAGTCGGTCGCTTTCCCGTGCATCTCTACCGGTGTGTACGGCTACCCAAAGTCGGCTGCTTGCCAAGAGGCGATCACTTCTGTAACTCAGTGGTTGTCAGCACATGAGTTGCCGCGGTCGATTATCTTCTGCTGCTACGGATCGAACGATGCCGAACTGTACCGTATGCAATTGACGCGTTTCGCCTGATGTTATCACTCTCATCGGGTTCGTATCTCTATTTTTTGATAGCCTTTTGGGCTTGCACATTACCGAGTTGGGCAGCTTTTTTCAAGTCGTTTGCGGATTCATCGGCTTTACCGATCTGCTTATAGCTGAGTGATCGATGATAATAAGCAGCAGCGTTATCCTTATCAATTTCTATAACTTTCGAGAAATCTCGGATAGCCCCTTTATAGTCCCTTAACTGATTATAGACAAGCCCACGTCGATATAGCGCTATTACAGGAGAATGTAGAGCTGTTTCAGGGTTTTGGTTCAACTCCAGCGCTTTATTGAAATCTCGGAGTGCGTCGTCATATTTTTTTAGCAAAATATACGCATATCCTCGGCCATTATATACATCCGGGTCTATAGGATTGATCTCGATTGACTTCTGGTAATCTTTAAGTGCCTCTTCATAACGCCCGATATTTCGGTAAGCATGCCCTCGATAAAGATATGCCGTGGGAGCATTGGGGTTCAATTCAATTGCTTTATTAGAGTCTTCAATAGCATTAGCGTTGTTACGCATGTCAAGGTATATCAATGATCGCACCCTGTATGCCCTTGCATAATCAGGTGTGAGTTCGATAGCCCGGTTAACGTCGACCAATGCCTTATCATACTGCCTCATTCCCCATAGCGTAGTTGACCGATTCGTTAGAGCGCTGGAAAAGTTGGGCTTTAAATCGAGAGCACGATTATTATCCTTATAACGCCGATGGATAGTCGCGAATTTGGTAATAAGCCCATCCCCGCACGCTGTATGCAGCAGCATACATGGGATCTGCATCAATTGCCTTGTTATAAAAACTGATGGCATCTCGATATTTCCTTGATTCAGCCAGGGCATAGCCTTCCTTGTACCAGTCAGCGGCTCCGAGTTTTTGTACAGCCGCTATATAGTCCTTCTTTTCTTGTGTCTGCTGTTCCCCTTTCGATAACTTCAATTCCTCCCGGAGCTTCTCAAGTCCTATGATTAGCTCTTCCGTTCGTTTTTTGACCTCCTCCAGTTCGCTAAGGCCTTGTTTATCTTTCCGAAGCTCATTAACGGCATTGGCCACATGGCTGGGGTCAGTGGTGATTTTGGCTACAATGTAATAAGTGCTGCCATCCCATTTTTCTTTCAGGATCTCCGTTCTCACAATGCCTGCAGTGATGGCGATGACTTGATCCCGAGATATTTGATAATTTTTTACCTCTGTATGGCTTACCAAGTAAGACCCCAATTCCTCTAATAGTAGCCTTTTCACCTGTTCAAGAGCGAGGGTCCGACAGGAGATTTTACTGTCCGATTCAGAGGCTTGATAGGAATAGTCCCGCTGGTACGTCACGTCAGACGCCATTGCACTATTTACGCGACCCCAAATTAGAGGAAATGATAAAATAAAAATAACCACAGCCCTTTTTACGTTAGATGCTATTTTACGAGATGTCATAATGACCTCCATTTGGTTAGGCACTTAGTCGTTAAGGACATATTTTGCGGACACCAGCCGCTCCTCGCGAAACTCCAAATCACATAAGAATCTGCCCATAGACCGTGGTTAGTGGACTAACACTCGTTGTTCTTTTGACAAACGACTCAGACGATAACCCTTTTGGGCGGCCAAGCTCGCTACTTCAGCGACGGACAAGCCGTTAGATAAGGAACTGCAAAAGGACTCCATGCGAGAGCCGCCAACGATGAATGGCCACAAGCCGATGTAAAAGAATGCGCCGAGAAGAGCAATGCCAAGAAAACTGAAAATGACTTTCCTTCGGGACATGGACCCAACTCGCATTAGGTGGTGCCTCGGACCAGCGCCCGAACATTGGACAGAAAATCACGAAGCGACCCTGAATAAAACCAGATTGCTCCCGCTAAGAAATACAAGGCTGATGAAGCATAAAAGTTCTCAAGACGAAACATTGGGTTACCCATGGCCGTGTGGTAGAGGACGTAGACACCATCGACGACAATCCAAGCCACGAACAGAGCAGCTGCGATCCAAAGACCCCAAAAGCGAGGCCTGTACCGAAGGCAATGCAGGGTGACTCTGACGCTCCAGGGTGCACACAAGTACGTAAGGCCTCCCATGATGAGACTAATTCCAACGTCCCAGTCAGAAATCCCATAGTTACGGGCACCGTAGAGCAGCCAAGCCATTCCGACCCCGAAACTGAGCAGTTTCCAGGGGCGCACAAGCTCGGCAAGGCACTGTTGAACAGGAAGAAGCTCGATACTCATGGATTTGCACGATGCCTCATCATTTTACAA
>CAKKRN010000046.1 GCA_919902745.1 Syntrophaceae bacterium
TTATTCAGCCTCCTTTCTGGCATTAAACCTATTAGCGAGGACCGCGGCTAAATGCTAACGATTTCAGGATGATTATTGCGAAAGACGATACAGAAAAATTGGGGGGATATCAAGAGAAAAATAATGCATGGCCGGTTGCAATTCCCGAACCGTTGCGGTATGGACATGCAAAACGGGCTTCGGCCCTTTTCCCGGGGAAACGGAGAAAGGGCTCCAAGGGTACGCGTGGAAACGACAAAAATCTCCAACGCGCCCCTTCACGAAGGTTCCTCTCCATGCAGATCGTGAGGCGTCTATGAAGGTAAAGTGTATGGGTGCGGCAAGAACGGTGACCGGCTCCTGTTTCATTCTGGAGGCGGCCGGCCGAAGGTTTGCGATCGACTGCGGGATGCATCAGGGCAACGCGGAGATCGACAAGCGCAACTGGGACGTCGACATCTACGATCCCCACGCGATCGAATTCATGCTGATGACGCACGCCCACATGGACCATTCCGGGCTTCTTCCGCGTCTCGTCCAGAAGGGATTCCACGGCAAGGTCTACATGACCCCGCCGACCTCGGATCTCCTCAAGATTATGCTCCTCGACAGCGCCCACATCCAGGAGATGGAGGCGCAGTGGAAGAGCCGCAAGCGTCTCCGCCACGGGGATGCGGACGCCACCCCGCTCTATACCCAGAAGGACGCGATGGCGGCCTTTCCGCTCTTCTCCGCCGTGACCTATGGCGAAGCCTTCTCGCCGGCCCCCGGGATCACCGTGACCTTCCGGGACGCGGGCCACATCCTCGGCGCGGCGATGGTGGAACTCGCCGTCCTGGAGAATGGGGCGCCAAGCAGCGTCGTCTTTTCCGGAGACATCGGCCGGCCGGCCCAGCTCCTGATGCAGGACCCGACAATGATCGAGGAGGCCGACTTCCTATTCATGGAATCGACTTACGGGAACCGGAACCATAAGGACGAGGCGGAAAGCCGGAACGAACTCGCCGAGGCGATCGCCTACAGCTACGCGCGGGGCGAGAAGGTAATCATCCCGGCCTTCGCCGTGGAGCGGACGCAGGAGATGATCTATTCGCTGCACCTGCTGGCGAAGGAGGGCCGTCTGCCCGCCGATATGCCCGTCTTCGTGGACAGCCCGCTCGCGATCCAGGCGACGGAGATCTTCCGGAGGTACCGGGACTACATGGATGCGGAGACGAAGCGGCTTTTTGCGAACGGTGAAGATCCCCTGAACCTTTCCCAGCTCCGCTTTACCCCTTCGACGCAGGAGTCGATGGAGATCAACAACGCCGTGGGACCGGCGGTCGTCATCTCCGCAAGTGGAATGGCCGATGCGGGCCGGATCAAGCACCACCTCCGTCATAACCTCTGGCGTGAGGGGGCGAGCATCGTCTTCGTGGGCTTTCAGGCGCAGGGGACGACGGGCCGGAAGATCGTCGACGGCGCCAAGAAGGTGCGCATCTTCAGTGAGGATGTGGCCGTCCGGGCGAAGATCTTCACGATCAACGGCTTTTCCGCCCACGCGGGTCAGAGCCAGTTGCTCGACTGGCTCGGCCGCTTCAAAACAACGAAGATGCGTCTTTTCCTGATCCACGGCGAATACACCGCCCAGCAGGAGCTGGCCGGACTTATCCATAGCCGCTTCGGGATCGATGCCGCGATTCCCGACTATCTCGAAGAGATGACGCTGGCGCCGGGACGTGAACTTGCCAGCGTGGCGTATCCCGAGAAAGCGACGCCGAGGATCGACTGGGGTTTCCTCATTGCCGAGATGGAGACGAAGCTCGCGCAGCTTCAAGACCGCCGCGGAAAGGTGGAGGGGAAGGCCTGGGTGGAGCAGACAGAGCTCCGCGACCGTATGCTCGAGGTGAGCCGGAATCTGGCCGGGATCATCTCGGAGATCTGATCCCGACTTCTCTTCCTTCACCCTTCCCTTCGGCAAGCGGCGCAGATGTAGGGTGCGTTAGGCGGAAGCCGTAACGCACCAAAAAGAGGAGCGGTGCGTCAAGATGCACCCTACACTACTCACTGTTGTCCCATCCGGTAGCTGAAGGTCGCGGTCACGTGGAGGCGGGAGAGGTTGAAGGCCCCCGGCAGCGGCGCGAACGGCGAGGCGGCCCGGACGCAGGCGAGCGCCCCCTCGTCGAGGATCGGACTTCCGGAGGAGGAGGTGATGTAGTAACCGGTCAGGGCGCCGCCGGCTTCGATTGTGAAACGGATCACCGCGTTTCCCTCCCGCTTTTCGGAGAGGGCCTGCTGCGGGTAGGACCAGAGGTCCTCGATCTTTCGGCGGATCTGGAGGAGATAGGATTCGTAAGGGCCGCCGGGGTTTTGCAGGGCGACCGAATCCTCGCGGTAGCCGCTGGTTGCAGTCGCACGGGCGGCCGGCGCTGCGGGCTCGCTGCGGGTCGAAGCCAGCGGCGGGTCGACTTCCGTTGGCGTCTTCAGTTCGACGTTCATCACCTTCTCGGGTCGCGGGCCGCCCGTCATGTCGATGCGGGCCGTCAGGGCGATGACCAGCGCATGGCCTGCAAGCGAGGCCAGAACAAAAGGGATGAGAAATTTCTTCGCCGTCATGGGGTCGGGAAACCTCCGTTATTCAGACAGGACGAATGATGTCGGAATTCGAGAGAAAAGTCAAAAGGAATGACGATTTGCCAAGCTTCGAGAGAAATTCAAATCTCTTTTGGCGTGAAACGGCGGGTTGTGAAGAGGTCTGATCAATTTATGGAAACGTTGCTGGAAACCGATGAGGGTTGGATGCGGACCGCTCTTGCGGAGGCCGGACAGGCTCGTGAGGCCGGGGAGGTGCCGGTCGGGGCGGTGATCGTCCTTAACGGTGAACGGCTCGCCGCCGCCCACAACCACCCCATCGCGCTGCACGACCCCTCGGCCCATGCCGAGCTTCTGGCCATCCGCTGGGCGGCCGTCGCCGTCGGAAATTACCGCCTCCCGGGGGCGACGCTCTATGTAACGCTCGAACCCTGCCTGATGTGCGCCGGCGCGATCCTCCACGCCCGGATCGATCGGCTCGTCTTCGGCGCCGCCGATCCAAAGAACGGCGCCGTGGTCAGCCTCTATCGCCTGTTCGATGACCGGCGGTTCAACCACGC
>CAKKRN010000047.1 GCA_919902745.1 Syntrophaceae bacterium
GGCCGGTTTTTTCAGAGGATTATCTTTTTTCATATTTAAAATAATAGGGGGACAGCGCCCCTATTTTTTATACGCCTCCAATTTCTCCCGAAGCGTCCGGATCATCTCTTGAAGCTGCTTCGCCTCGTCGCGGGCGGTCTGTTCGATGGCGTGGCATCTCTCTTCGGATTCGATCTTCCGGCGCTCCAATTCGTCCCGGAGGGCGGAGATCATGTTTTTGAGCTGGCCGTTCTCCTCGTTGGCCGCCGCCAAGGCGTGCTGGAGCCGCTCCTGCTCATCGATGCGCATCTTCTCCATCTGTTTGCGCAGGGCGCCGACCATCTCCTTCAGATGCCGGTTTTCCGCCTGCAGGCCGAGTTCATTCTGCTTGGATGACGCCATGAAGCCTTTTCCACCTCACCTCTTTTTCAGGATCGTCTCCAGGAGAGTTTCTATTTTCCGGCATTGACGGCAGAGGATGTTCCCGTTTTGGTCGACGAGGACCATCGATGGAACGCCCCGGATGTCATAGATGCCGCTTACGGCGCCGTCTTCGTCCAGGAGCACGCGGTAGGGAAGCCCGTACCTAACTGTGAATTTGGCCACCTTCTCCTTCGATTCCTGGATGTCGATATTGACGATCTCCAGCCCCCGCTTCGCATAGGTCGCATGGAGCGATTTGAAATGGGGGATCTCCTCTCTGCAGGAGGGGCACCAGGTTGCGCTGAAGATGATCAGGACCGGCTGTTTCCCCTTGAAATCGCTCAAACGGAATTTCCGGCCGTTCAGGTCCGTGAGGACGAAGTCCGGGGCCTTCTCCGCGATGGCCGTTTTCGCGGCTTCACGCGGCTTTGGTGCAGACCCGGCGTCCGCCGGGATAAAGACATTACATGCAACCGTTAGGGCTGCGACGATCATTACCTTTTTCCAACCATCGGTATAAACCATTTGTTCTCCTTAAACCCAGAGTATTCCGGCATTGATCAGAAAATATTCTCCCGCTCCCAGCAGTATCCAGCCGAACAGCCGGCTGATCCGGACCATCCATACACCGGACTTGGGGATGCCGGCCAAGAGACCGGCAAACGTCCCGGCCAGGATAAGCAGGGTCCCCATTCCGCATGCGAAGACGAACATCAGGCCGGAGGCATAGGCCACATTCTGCCGGGTCGCCGCGTAGCTGAGGATCACGGCGAGGACCGGCGCCGTGCAGGGACCCATGACCAGGCCCGAGGCCGCCCCCACCAAAAAACCGCCGGCGATGCCCTTCATCCTTTTTTTAGACTGCACCCTTGCGATGAAGGCCGGTGTCCGGACGGAGAGGGCGAAGACATCGAACATCGACAACCCCATGAGAATGCAGATATTTCCGATAACGAAATAGGTCCAGGGGTTGCTTTGAATCTGGCCGAACAGCTTTCCGGAAAGCGCGGCGACGGCGCCGAGAATCGTGTAGGTGACGGCCATGCCCAGCACGTAAATCAGCGAGAGAAAGAACGACCGGCTTTTCGAGCCGCCGCGGGCGCCGATGAAGGCGACGGTGATCGGGATGACCGGGTAGATGCACGGGGTGAAGCTGATCAGCACCCCTCCGAGATAAACGGCCAGAAAGGACAGGAAAACCGACTCCTGCAGGTAGGCGGACAAGCCGCCGACAAAATTTTCTACCATGCTCCTCCCCACCCGGCCGCGTCTATCGCTCTGTATCTTTTAAATCTCTCCGGGTCATATTCCCCGAAGCTTGCTTCGTACCTTGCCGTCTTAGATACCCCGCAGCAAGCTGCGGGGTAGTTTATTTGCTAACATAAAACGGGAGAAAGATAAAATCCTTTTATCTCGTCGTCCCCGGGGGGAGGATGACGGCAGCCGCGCTGCGGACGATCCTTCCGGCGCGTGTTTCCGTAATGATGATAGACTGGTAAGTATGCGAAGGGCCTGTCCCCATTCCGGGGACAGGCCCTTTTGGTTACCAGTTGGGAACGAAGAAGAGGAACGCGAGGGAGGTGATGATGAAGTAGACGAAGAAGACCATGAGCAGATAGCCCATGATATCCCTGAAATGCAATCTCGCCACGGCCAGCATGGCAATGGCCCAGAAGGGCTGGATCATGTCGGTCATCATATCTGCCCAGGCGAAGGTAACGACTGTCGTTCCCATTCCGACGCCCAATTGCTTTGCCGCGGGAATGATGTAAGGCGCCACCACCGCCCACTCGCCCCCTCCGGACGGAATGAGATAGTTGAGAATTCCTCCATACCAATAGACGAAAAGGGGGAAGGTCTGCGGGGTCGAGATCGCTACGAAAGCCTGGGTGAAGACCGTGGAAAGAAGGGTGAATTTGAAGAGCCCGAGAATCCCGGCATAGAAGGGAAATTGGATAACGATCCCCCAGACGGCCTTCCCCGCATCCTCAGTGGCCTTCAGGAATGACCAGGGCCTCCAGTGGAATAGAATTCCCAGCATGAGCATGGCAAAATTGACCACGTTGAGGTTCAGGTCTAGGCCTTTGGTGGAGAAGTGCCAGATCAACCAGATCAGTCCGCCGATGAAGACGATGAGGTTGAATCCCGGCCACCAGTTCATCCAGTCGGAAGGGCTTTCCCATTTGGCGGGTTTAGGAGGGGCTTCGTAAAGTTTGAGTTGATCCATCAGTTCGGGCTTTACGATATAGGTTTTCTCCGGTCTGGGATGCATCAGGGCCATCAGGATGGTGACCGCAGCAATAATGATGACCGTCAGAATCAGGTTGAAGGGATGAAAGATCGTATTGGCCACAGGGATGGTCGCATCGAGCAATTTCCCCTTGATCAGGAAGTTATCGGGGGTTGCCACGAGCAACGTGGCCGAACCGGAGAGCCCCGCGTGCCAGGTGCAGCCCAAGCCGAGGTAGGCGGCGGCGACAAGCAGACGATAATCGGCCTTTGGATTTCTCTTCACGATGAAGAGGGCCAACATGGCGCTTGCAATGAGGCTCAGTCCCCAGTTGAGCCAGGCCATGATCATTGAGAAAAGGGACATGACGAGAATGGCCTGCCAGGGTTTTTCGGGATTGGCCAAGCCCGAAAGTCCGTTGAGCAGCCGCCGGACAGGAGGGGAGCAAGCCAGAATATAGCCTGTCATCATGATCAGGCACATCTGCATGGCGAAGGTGAGTAATTCCCAGAATCCTTTTCCCCATGCCTGAATCGATTCATAAGCCCGGCTGCCAAGGCTGACCTCCGGCTTGAATCCCCAGATGAGTGCGAAGATGTAGGTGACCAGGCTCAAAACGATGACAATGACCAGTGCGTCGGGGATCCATCGCTCTGTCCAGCGGGTCATGCCATCACCCCAGTCCTTCAGGAACTCAAAGGTCCCCCGAACTTCTTCTTTCTTTTTCTCGTTTACCATAGGTCCCTCCTTTTTAAGTCTTTAACTAACCCCCTGACGTAGTCAGGGGTGGGGCGTGAACCAACATTGTTGGTGAACAAGATTTGAAAAGAGTCGTTTCAATCCTTGTCAGGCAAGGCGAAGGACATTGTCCGAAGTCTTGCCGCGTTTCAAAGCCACCGAAAAGGTCGGTGGTAGTTTACAAGGGTTGATATAATCATGGTGCAAATGGAGTGGATTCAAAAGGATGAGAGGCTCCCGACCGTATCACCTCCTTTCTTCGGGGGATAGAGATTGAAGAATCGCTGGAATGATTTAATGAAAGAACCCCGAATAGATGTTTCCGTATCGAAAAGGAACCATTTTGTCAAGAGAAATATGGAGTCGATTATGGATCACGCTTTCCTTTCTTCTGCATCCTGTGGTATGGTAGCCCCGCAATTTTTTCGCCGGTGAGCGCGGAAAGGGCCACCGCGGCGGATGGTAGGATGAAGAAAGCCATGAATGCATTGCCCGTCCCCGTTGCTGACGTAAAAGAACCGAAGCGGTGCCTCTCCTGCGGGACAACGGAGAATATCGGCCGGAAACGATACTGTTCTCTCGACTGCCGCCAGAAGCTCCGGCAGCGACTCGACATGCGCTGCGGCCTTCTCCAGGCGCTGAACACGCGGTACGCCACCTTCTACTTTTCCGATCTGCTGATCGTCATGGACCTCCTGCCCCGCGGCCAGAAGGAGATCCGCAGCTTCTTCTACCCGAGGACGCCGGGCAGGAATCCGGGCGAAGACTTCAGCCGGATGGCGGACATCCTGGGTGAGACCTGGTGGGCGGAGCAGCGGCGGACGAAGAAAAGGTATTTCGCGACGCTCCACGTCCTCGATCGGGCCGTCCGGAACCGCGTGCCGCCGCAGGCCGTCAAGCCGCCGATCATTCACACGCCGGACGTCAGACCGGCCTCCCTGGTCTATCTCAATCTGGAAAAGTCGAATCTCGATTCCTCCGAACTCCGGAAGATCATCCGGGACGCCTACCGGCATCAAGTCAAGATCCACCACCCCGATCTCGGGGGCAACGCGTCGATGTTCCGGAAGATTCACCAGGCCTACGAGGATCTGATCCGCTGGGCGGAGAATCCCATCTTCATCCGCCACCGCGGTTTCCCGGACAAGTGGTTCTACGAAGGGGACAAAGACCGCTGGATTCAGCCCACGCCGCTCCATCCGCAGGGCCGGTAACCGATGAAGGGTTCCATCCGGGAGTAATTGCTTGTCGCGCGCCTTGAACGGATCCTGTCAGGGTCTGCGGGGCTTTTCACGAGGTCTGCCGAACGACCGGCCGGAAGGCCTTGCAGATTCAAAAAGAGGCTTATAAGGCATGACTGTCCGTAAAGTAACATTGCCGTATGGACAAAAGAGCGTCGAGATCCGCATCCCGGAGGGCAATCTCGTGGGGGTATACTCCCCGTGCGACGTGGCGCCGGTGACGGACGTCAAGGCGGAAATCCGCCGGGCATTGGCCTCGCCGATCGGAGCCCTCCCTGAAGATTCCTGATTTCTTCCGCCTTCATAGATTCCACGACTCCTTCTTCCGGTAGGCCATCCCCTCGAAACGAGAGATCAACTCCCCCGAAGCGTCGGTAATCCGGATGGTGTAGGCGGCGATCTTCGGGCCGCAGGAAACCTCTTCAGCCTCGGCGAAAAGGAGCCCTCCAGTGGCCGCCTTCAAGTAGGAAATCGAACAGTGGATCGCCACTGCGGTCCGCCCTCTCGAATTGGCTGCGGCCGCAAAGGCCAGGTCGGCCAGAGTGAAAACGGCGCCTCCATGGACAAGGCCGAGACCGTTCAGATGGTGATCGCGGATCTCCAGTCGGGCTCTTGCCCTGCCATCGCCCGCCTCGATCAGTTCAATACCGACAAACCCGGCAAAGAGATCCTTTCGGAAAAAGGCCTTTATCGCTTCCGAAGTGATTGCTTCGTTCAACTCCCGCTGGTCTCCTTGGTTTTTCATCTATTTCTTTCCTCGGCATTACGGTCTTATTATTTTCAGCGGCCCATGAAAAGCCTGGGCAGGTACGTGCTCAGCCAGGGTACATAAGTCACAACGGCCAGCACCGCCAGGGAGACCAAAAACGGCGGCCAGATCGCCCGACTCAGGCGGTCGAGGGACATTCCCGTAACGCCGCAGATCGAAAAGAGCACCGCGCCCACCGGCGGCGTAATCAGACCCAGAACGAGGTTCAGGCAGATGACGATGCCCATGTGCACCGGGTCGATCCCCAGGTGGGCGGCAATGGGCGCCAGCACAGGGGTTACGATGACCAGGGCGGGGGCGGTCTCCATCGGGATCCCGAGGAGGAGCAAAAAAATGTTGATAAACAGCAGGATCAGCCAGGGCGATGTGGTCAGCGCGGAGATCCAGTCGATCAAGAGCTGGGGGATCTGATCCACCGCGACGATCCAGGCAAACGGCTCCGACATGGCGATAAGCATCATCACCATACCCGATTCCAGTCCGGCCTTCAACAGGACATCGGGGAGGTTCCGGAAATTCAGTTTTCGGTAGACAACAACCCCCACGAAGGTTGAATAAACACAGGCGACGCCGGCCGCCTCGGTGGGCGTGAACATGCCGCTCAGGATGCCGCCCAGGATCAGCACCGGCATGAACAGGGCGGGAACCGCCTTCCCGGCGGCAATCAAAACGTCCTTCAAGGGGGCCTTCGCGTCCAGAGGGTATTTGCGTCTGATGGCCAGGAAGTACATGTATACCATCAGGGCGGCGCCCAGCAGCAGACCGGGGAAGACGCCGCCCATAAACAGCGCGCCGATCGAAACATTGGCGGTGACGCCGTAAATGATGAACGGGATGCTGGGCGGGATGATGGGCCCCATGCAGGCAGCCGTGCAGGTCAGCGCGGCGGCCACGTCCTCTTCATATCCGGCTTTTTTCATGGCCGGGATCATCACCATGCCGATGGCCACGGCGGTGGCCACCGCGGCCCCGGAGATCGCCGCAAAGATCGCGCAGGCAAGAATCGTGGCATGCCCAAGCCCGCCGCGGACGTGCCCCAGCAGCAGGCGGGCGAAGCGTACCAGGTCCTGCGTGATGCCCCCCTCGTTCATGAGATTTCCGGCCAGCATGAACAGCGGAATGGCGAGCAGCGGAAAGGTCGCCAGGCCGCCGAAGATGGTTTGAATCAGCGTGGTCACCGGCATGCTGCTGCTGACCAGCGCGTAGACCAGAGAGCAGCCGCCCAGGGCCACGGTGATGGGGGCGGAGAGACACAACAGCCCCACAAAGGTGGTCAGGAAGACGGTCATTGGCCTTCTCCTTTCGGACCCAGGCCGAGGAAAATCAGGAATTCCTCCAGCATGAGAAAGAACATGATGAGGAAACCCGTCGGAAGCGCGGCGTAGGGGATGCTCATCACAAGGCCGATGGCCGGCGAGGTCTGTTTCGCATTATACAGGGTCTGGAAGAGACCGTAGCCGAACATGACGCCGAAGAAAAACAGCGCGCAGAGATAACTCACAAGCTTGAGCGCCCGGGCCATTCCCGGAGGGACCGATTCCACCACCGACGTCATGCTGACCATGTAGCCCTTTTTCAATCCCACCGCACCGCCCAGCATCGAGGCCCAGACAAGGGAATAGGTCGAAACCTCGCCGGACCAGATGGTCATTTTTTGGAACACGTAGCGTCCGACAACTTCATACGGGATGACGACGGCGATGACGGCCATGAACAGGATCGTCCCCCAGCTTCCCGCCGTCACCAGAAATTCGTTGAACCGTTGCAGTACGCGCATGACGCCGCTCCCCCGGGCAATGAGAAAGGGCGCCCTTTTAAACGGGGACAGATTTCAAATCTGTCCCCGCGGGCGCCCTTCCGGTGATTACTTCGCATTCATGATGGCGTCGATCTCGGCCTTGCTGAACTGGGCGCTGAATTCGCTGTAGACCGGCCCCATGGCCTTCTTGAAGCTTTCGCGGTCCACATCGCGCGTCACAATGACCCCGCTTTTGGCCATCTCCTTCAGCTTCGCCTCTTCGGCGTCGCGGTTGAGCTTGCGCTGGAACTTGGCCACCTCCAGGCCGGTCTTCAGGAAGAGCTGCTGGTCCTCCTTGGGCATGGCGTCGAAGGTCTTCTTGCTCATCAGGAATGGAGACGGCGAGTACACATGCTTGGTGAGCGAGAAATACTTCTGGCCGGCATCCCACAGTTTTGCGCTGTAAAAGACGGCTATCGGGTTTTCCTGGCCGTCGATCACCTTCTGCTGCAGCGCCGTGAACACCTCCCCCCACGCCATGGGTGTGGGGTTCAGCCCGGCGGCCTTCCAGGCCGCCAGATGCACCTTGTTTTCCATGGTCCGGATTTTGAGCCCCTTGCCGTCCGCGACATTCTTCACCGGCCCCCTGGAGTTGGTCAGGTTGCGGAATCCGTTTTCCCAGAAGGCGAGGGCCTTGATGTTGGCCTTTTCAAAGTCGTCGAGCAGTTTTTGCCCGATCTTTCCGTCCAGCACCAGGTCAACATGTTTGAAATCCCGGAACATGAAGGGGAAATCCAGGATGTTGATGGACGGGCTGAACCCCCCCAGAGGGCCGGTGGAGGTCACCAGCAGGTCGATCGCCCCCTGCTGGATCCCCTCGGTCATTTCCCGTTCACCCTTTCCCAACTGGTTGCTCGGATAGAGCTTGACCGTGATGCGCCCTTTTGTTCGCTCCTTGATCAGGTCGGCAAACCTCTGCGACCCGACCATGTAGGGGTGGTCCATGTTCACGGCGGATGCCAGCTTCAGGGTGGCCTTGTATTCCGCCGCCGCCGTCCCTATCCAGGGAATTGCCATCAACGCTGCGAAAACCAACATGAAAACTCTTTTCATTGCCATTCCTCCTTCGTGATTGAGTTAAGTAAAAAACTGCCCTTTTCACCCATTCCCGCTCCGGCCTTCTCCTGGATGGGGAGGGAGAATGACCGGCAGGGTGTTGGCCCCTTGCGGCATCAGCGTGATTCTCGGTTCTTTCGTCCCGCATTTCCTGTACGCTATCTCCAGCGCCTCCCCGATCGTCGCGACGGGAATCATGCCGGCCCTTCTCACGAGATCGGCGTTTTGCGGCAGGGTGACCATGATGAAAGAGGCCCTGTCGCTGCACTCGACCTCCTTCCAGGCCACCCATCCCGGAATGGTAAAATCCGCCCGCAGCGCCCTTTCCATGTCCAGCCGGGAATCGTATTGGAACCACCGGGGAAATTCCGGCGGCTCCCGAATGTCCAGGCACTCGCTGACGATGATCACCGCCCCGTCCGGCTTGACCGCATAACATGCGTTGTCCATGGTTTTGCCGGTCTGGTAGAGATTGATGTCTTTGGGGAACCCCCCTGCAGAGGCGATCACGATATCGGCCAGGCCCGGAATCGGAACGCTGTAGATCTCGTCCACCCGTTTCGTCCCTTCCAACCAGGCGGAGACCCAGTTTCCGGCAAAAATTCCGGCATAATCCTCTTCGGCATTCGGCACCACGTTGACGATAAAGTCCGGCTGAACCAATCCGGCAATCTCCATCATGTCTTCATGGCATTCGTTGCCTCTGGTTTTGCCGGATCGGGCGTTGGGGTTCGACCCGGAGCCCAGCTCGCGTCCCATGGCCCAGAGGTGATTCTGCTGGATGGTCTTGATGGAGCTGAAACCGGGGATGACGCTTTTCCTTCCCCCGCCGTACCCAACCATGTAATGGTAAATGATGCCGCCGGTCAGGATGATCCGGTCGGCCTCGGCGGCGACACGGTTAATCGCCACCTCCGTTCCCCGGCTCGTTTTGCCAAGGTAAACCATGTTTTTTAGCTCCCGCGCGTTGTGGTTCACCACATTTACCCGATCTGCAACTTCTCTGCCGCAGAGAAGCGCCATCTCCTCTTTCGTGTTTTGACGATGGCCTCCCACGACGACCAGGATGTTGATGTTGCCATCCGGAACTCCGGCTTCCGAAATCGTGTCGAGAAGGGTAGGCAGGACGAGGTCCATGCGCTGCCAGCTTCGGGTGATATCGCTTACGGCAATGGCCACTTTGTCCGTGGGGTGAAGCATCTCTTTCAGCGGCGGGGAATCGATGGGTTTTTCCAGCGCGGACTGGATGGCCCCGGGGATATCCGAAACAGCCGGGTAATCCTTCCCGACCACTTCAAAGTAAATCTGCCCGGCGGGAAGGGAAAATGTGACCTCGCCCCGGCCGTATTTAAGGCGGATTTCTCTCGTTTCCAATCTCTTGCCCTTTGCCCAGTGAGATGCTTACTTCAGTTTACTTTTAATTTCTTCAAGCACGGCGGGGTCGATCCCGTAACCATGTTCCGCTGCCGGATAGCCCTTGTTTTCCACATCCTTCCGGTATTCCTGCAGCGCATTTCGAATGATGTCGTTCAAATTGCAGTACTGTTTGACAAATTTCGCCTTATGACCTTTAAAGAAGCCCAGCGCGTCATGTACGACCAGGACTTGACCGTCCGTATGGGGTCCCGCCCCGATGCCGATAATGGGGATCCCGGCGCGTTCTGTAATGATCTGGCCGATTTCGGAAGGGATAGCCTCCAGAAGGATGCTGAAGGCGCCGGACTCTTCCAGGATTCTGGCGTCGTTGATCAGTTTGATGGCGCTGCTTGCGTCTCTTCCCCGGGCCTTGAACCCGCCGAGGGCCGATACGGATTGGGGCGTCAAGCCGATATGCCCCATGACGGAGATCCCGGCGCGGCTGATGGCCCGGATCCGCTCTGCCATCTCCTCACCGCCTTCCAGCTTGACGCCATCGACGCCGCTTTCCTGGAGGAAGCGGCCGGCATTGAGAACGGCCATTTCGTTTGAAGCCTGGTAGGACATGAAGGGCATGTCGCCGATGACGAAGCTGTTCGGCGCCGCGCGTTTGACCGCCGCCGAGTGCGGGATCATCAGCTCCATCGTGACCGGGGTGGTGCCGGAAAAGCCGTATACGGTCATCCCCAGAGAATCTCCGCACAGGATAATATCGATGCCGATCTCCTCCTCGATATCGGCGATCGGAAAGTCATATGCGGTCAGCATCGTGATGGGCCTCCCCTGGGCCTTTTTTTCTCTCAGATAGGGGATTGTGACCCTGGTGCGTTGTGCCATCTCTTTCCTCCTTCTCGCTATGAACCGTCTCTTTGTCCGACCAGATGTATAAACCTGAGCTCCGCAGCCGGATCTTTAACCGGAAACCCGACGGCATAATACCATGCACTTCTGCTACGGGCCCATCGGCTTATGATGCAGAAGGTCTTGCTTCTCCGCGAGGGAGGATACGAGGGCAGGCCATGTGTGTCAAGGAGATTTTATCGGCCACAGGGCGTCAAATACATCCGTCCATCCACATGAATCAGTGGCCGCTAGGCAGTCAGCGGGAAGGTATGATTAGGGTTTGGGGATATTCAGATCTCTGCATATTTTGAGGCAGAGAGCTTCATCAATTTCCCGATGCCTGGGTACGGTCGAAGCCTTTTTCGCCCGGCGGTTGACGTAAACAGTGTGATTGCCGCCTTCCCGCAGGAATGCACATCCATGCAACCGCAGGTGTTTGATGAATTCTTCCCTCTTCATGCCGTCAGCACTGCAAAGGGTTCTTTAATCATTACCCTGTCATGGATTTCCTCTTCGGAGAGGTTCCGATTGGCCTCGATGGTCATCTCAACCGCTTCAAAGAGATTGGATCGCGCCTCTTCCAGGGTCCGACCCTGTGTATTTGCTCCGGGCAATTCTTCAACATAGGCGATGTAGCCTAAGGGGACCTTTTCAAAAACCGCTGTAAATTGTAATCGCATACTCTCTCCATTCTGTTTTTTTCAAATTGCAACTCCTTACGGATTTCATTCATGCTATGAGATTATATACAGCACCCCTGAACAATTCACAATACATGATGCTACGCAGAAGGGACGCTCTTTTTCTTTTGCATACCATCGGCAAAGAGCTTTCGACAACGACAACGGCGAATCCCTTCATGACAAAATATCTTTTTCCGGGAGGCAATATGCCGTCCATTGCACAGATCGGCGCCGCCGTTGAAAAAAGCTTTGTCATGGAAGACTGGCACCTGATCGGCCCCGATTATGACAGGACGCTCATGGCCTGGTTTGAAAACTTCGACTCGGGCTGGGATCAATTGAAAGCGAAATATGGCGAGCGATTCTACCGCTTATGGAAATACTACCTGCATTTACTGCGCCGGATCCTTTCGCGCCCGGCATGTTCAACTTTGGCAAATCGTCCTCGCCTGCATGAAGATCTCCGACTTCTTTCCACATCCCGGCTTCTTGTTGCTCATGGGGGGATAGGCTTATAACCCGAAGCCACTCAGGCCAGGGGTCTTTCATCTGGAGGGTGGCTTAAGCTTCGTTGAAAACGTGCTGGGGCAGGTAAAAACTGCCCGTTTGCCTGAGCAAGACCAGGCAATGGGCCTCGTAAAGATGGATGATAGGACCGGCATCGCAGACGACGGTTCTCATTTGGCCGTATGAGCCTCTTTGATGGCCCAGGCGATGTCTTCCCGGGCGAAGCGCTCCATCAGGTCAACCCGGTTGCGGCGGACAAATTCCGACATGGCCGCCAGGACGACATCCGGCTCGGACATGAAAAAACCGGACTGGACATAATCATGGATGCGCTCGGCCAGATGGTCCGGCACGGTGATCGATAGCGTTTTCACGAGCTGTTACCTCCCTTCTTCTAAAATATTATAGTAGCTTCCTTATCATTTTCCGCACCGCAGTGCGTTTTTATTCCCCCATCTGCCTTGCTTTTTTCGCTTCCCTTGCCGCAGCGAGATTATCTCCCAAGCCCCTATCCAGAGCCATCTGACGTCTCTTTGCAACATATTCCGTGGCTGCCAACGGCTGGTCCTTGGGGACATTGAACTGCTTTCTGTACTGACCAGGCTTCAAATCGTGGGCCGTTGCGATATGACGTTTCAGGGTTGTCATGCCCTTCTTTCCGCAAATCATGCAGGCCACCTGATCCGGCTTGAATGCCTCTTCGATGGTCAGGGCCGGCGCCGGCGGGATAACAGGCTTTTCCTCGGCAATTGCTGCGACAGTTCCCTGCGCTTTTCTACCCTGTTTCTTGGGTTCCTGGGCTGAGATTTCAATTTTACCCTTTGCCAGTCCTTCCAGTGTCGCATAGACCATTTTGATTTCCTTCAACAGGCCGTCCGACGACATTTCGGTCATTGAAGCGTGGGCAATAACGATGTCCGCCGTTAATTCGAGTAGATCTGAAGCCATGGTGTGTGTCCTCCTGATTTTTGGGGTAGTCTTTCATGTTTTCTGATTACTAAAGCTTTTTCCCGACATAGGCAAGAAAAATTGTTTGCATTCGATGTGTCTCAATTGAAAGCGAAATACGGCGGGCGGTTCTACCGCACGTGGAAATACTACCTGCTTTACTGCGCCGGCTCCTTTCGCGCCCGGCATGTTCAACTTTGGTAAATCGTCTTCTCAAAGCATGGCGTCCCCAGTCGACCTCGACCTCACAAGTCAACAGCCCCAACTGAAATAAAGAATGCCGAATACTATTTGAAATATTGCCCAGAATTGAATATAAATGACCCGATAGGAAGAGAGTCGATAAATTAGAAAGCCCAATAAATTGAATAAACAACCCCTGATATACATCTTTATTTCGGCTGCCCTGTTTGGAATCAGCCCGCCTCTTGCCAAGCTGCTTGTGAAGAACATCCCCCCGGTTGCCTTGGCTGGATTTCTCTATTTCGGTGCTTTTGCCGGGCTTTCTCTATATTCGATCATGAGGAGGATCGTTTCTACTGAAAACATAAGAAGCGCCAACCTAAAAAAGGGAGATTTCCCTTGGCTGTTTGGCGCCGTAATTTCCGGGGGGATTATCGCTCCAATATGTCTGATGTTCGGATTAAGCCAGATTTCCGGTTTTACCACATCATTGCTGCTGAATCTGGAGGGGATTTTTACCGCTGTTGTTGCCGTTATCTTTTTCAAGGAGAAGGCGGGAAAGAGATTGTGGCTGGCGTTGATGTGTATGACCGCGGCGGGGGTGTTCTTAACGTGGGATTCAAGCCAGGGTAAGTTTAACTTCCTCGGCCCCTTATTGGTTACCCTTTCCATGATATGCTGGGGCATAGATAATAACCTGACCCGAAACATCTCAACACGAAATCCAATACAGATCACCTGTATTAAGGGATTTGTATCGGGTTTGGTATCGATCTCTCTGGCATATACTCTCGGGATGGCCATTAAATGGGATTTAACCATTTTTTATGCTCTGTTACTGGGCTCTTTCAGCTATGGTATCAGCCTTGTGTTTTTCATAAAAGCTCTCGAAGGGTTAGGTTCTTTCAGAGCAGGTATATTTTTCAGTCTTGCCCCTTTTATAGGTGCCGTCACATCCCTCATATTGCTTCAAGAGTGGATCGGTTGGGTAATGTTCCCGGCGATGATGCTTACTGTCGCTGGTTTCTGGTTTATAAGCACTGAAAATCATTTGCACCCGCACTTACATCAAGAGGCGGATCATACGCATTTGCACAATCACAAGGATATGCATCATATTCACGAACACGCAGAGTTCGCCCAGGAGCCGCATGTTCACGAACACAAGCACCTTGAAGAAAATCATGTTCATCCCCACTGGCCAGACACACATCACAGGCACGTACATTAACCATTGAGCCAGTCCATGAAAAGGAGAATCCTTCATATCGACATGGACGCCTTCTTCGCCGCTGTTGAGCAAAAAAGGAGACCGGAGCTCGCAGGAAAACCCGTTGTCATCGGCGGTCAGGGAGATCCATCCAAAAGGGGCGTTGTCTCGACTGCCAATTACGAAGCCAGAAAATATGGCGTTCACTCCGCCATGCCCATGAAGACCGCATATAAGCTGTGTCCTCATGCGGTATTCCTTCCGGTAGATTACGAGGCTTATTCATCTGCTTCCGTAAAATTCAAAGAGGTTCTCCGGACCGTCAGCCCGATTATGGAAGATGTCGGCATTGACGAGGCGTATCTGGACGTTACGGATATACCGGTCACCAACGAAGAGATCACAGGGCGGATCAAGGCCGGGATCAAAGAGAAGACAGGCCTCACCTGTTCCATTGGCATTGCGTCCAACAAACTTCTTGCCAAGATTGCCTCGGACATGCGGAAGCCGGATGGGGTCACCGTTCTGATGGAGGCCGATGTTGAAACGAAGCTCTGGCCGCTGCCCGTCAGAAAATTATACGGCATCGGTCCGAAAACGGAAGAGCACCTGAAGGGCATCAACATAGAAACCATCGGACAGTTGGCCGCATTGCCTCTGGAAAAGCTGTTGGAGTATTTCGGCAATTCTTACGGTCAATACCTTTATGAAGCGGCCAGAGGCATTGATGAAAGCCCTCTGGTCACTCGATGGGAACCGAAATCGTTCAGTCGCGAAACCACTTTTCAGGAAGATGTGAGGGACTGGCAAGTGATCGCCAGAACACTCGCTGATCTTTCCAAAGATGTCGTTCAAGATATGCAGGGACATCAGTATAAGGCAAGAACGATCACCATAAAGATCCGATTCAGCGATTTCGAGACATTCACGAGGGCGATGACGATCTCTGATTATACCGATTCGGAAGAAGAGATCAGAAAAGCGGCGTTCGCCTGCCTGAAAAGAATTGAGCTCAAAAAGAAGATCCGGCTGGTGGGTGTGAGGGCCAGTAATTTCCAGGGCAAGAATAAGGATGACCG
>CAKKRN010000048.1 GCA_919902745.1 Syntrophaceae bacterium
TGCTTTTGAAATTTTATCCAACGTTTCAATCGAGCAATTCTTTTCGCCTCTCTCAACGGCGCCGATGTAAGTATAGTGTAATTCGGCACGCCACCCCAGCCCTTCCTGGGTTAAACCCCTTTCTTTCCGTAAAGCGCGAACCCTTTTACCAACCAAGCACTTTATATCGTCCACAATTTGCCCCCATATATTAATTATATAGGCAAAATGGCAAGCCGGGTCTATAGACTATTAATAGTAATTAATTTGCAAGTTCCTGCTTGATTTTAATAATTATAAATAGTATTAAGACCTTTGAATTTTTTGCCTTTTATGTCATTCTCGTACAAGCGGGAATTCATAACCTCTCGATAACACTGGATTCATGCTTTCGCAGGAATGACAATTTATTGATTTTTTAATAAAATTCAAACCAGGTCTCAGTATTATAAATTCTTTGTTTCATAAAAAAACTTAGAGGAGGTGCATGTGCATGAAATGGTGGCTTAATCGCCATTTTCAGATACTCGGCTCACCCAAAAGCGAGTTCTTATCAAAAATACGGATGGTTTTTCTGCTGGTGTTTTTGCTGCTCCTGACTGCCGGTTTGGTCCAGGCCCAGGCGGCTGACGCCCCGGCCTGGCCCGCCGGAGCGCCGCCCATGACGGCCGGTCAGGCCGCTGCCGCTCAGAACCTGACACCTGCCCAACAAGGGGCGGTCGCCCAGGAACTGGGCAAGACGGGCGGCCAGCTCACCCCGGGGGCCATCGAGGCATTGAAGGCCAAACCCGAATTCCAGAACCTCTCGCCGGCGGAGGTCGCCAAGGGGAAAGAACTTCTCCAGAAGCAGGAAGCGGAGAAAAAAGAAGCGGAAAAGGCCAAGGAGCCGGCCAGGAAAGAGGCCGAGCCCGTCAAGAAGGCGCCGGAAGCTCCCAAAAGGGTGATCGGCGAGATCCCGAGAGGGGCAACGCTCTTTGAACGCGCCCAGGCCCCCGGCAAGTATCAGGACATATCCCTCGACCTCAAGCCCTTCGGCTACGACTTCTTCCGCGACGCTGCGATCAAGGTCATCACGGACAGCAAGAATATTCCGATTCCCCTGAAGTACGTGGTCGGTCCCGGCGATGAGGTCCGCATCGCCCTGTGGGGACGGGTCAACGCCAATTTCAACCTCATCGTCGACCGGGACGGCAAGATCGCCTTCCCCAATATCGGTCCCCTCGCTGTCGCGGGGATGACCTTCGAGCAGATGTCGGGCTACCTGATCAAGCAGGCCGAACGGATCACGGGGACGAGCGTCGATATCTCGATGGGCGCCCTCCGGACGATGTCCATTTTCATCCTCGGCGATGTCCGCCGGCCCGGCGCCTACAC
>CAKKRN010000049.1 GCA_919902745.1 Syntrophaceae bacterium
CCCACACCCACGCGGCCATGACCTGCTTTCGCGGAATCGCCGACGACATGGAACTGATGGAGTGGCTCAACGACTACATCTTCCCCGCCGAGGCCCGAAATGCGGATCCCGAACTGGCCTATTGGGGAAGTATGCTGGCCTGTGCGGAGATGATCAAATCGGGGACGACAACCTTCTCCGACATGTATATTTTCGAGGAGGAGGCAGCCAAAGCGGCCAAGCAGGCCGGGATGCGCTGTCTCCTGGGGGAGGTTCTATTCGATTTTCCGTCCCCCAATTTTAAAACACCCGCGGAAGGGTTGGCCTGTACCGAAAAACTGATCCGGAAATGGGCCGACGATCCCCTTATCAACATCATGGTGGAACCCCACTCCCTTTATACCTGTTCACCGGAACTTCTGATCGCGTCCAAGGCCTTGGCCGATCGTTATCATATTCCGCTGGCGACGCACTTTCTGGAAAACAAGGCGGAGGCGAAACAGTTGAGAGAAAAATTCGGCAAACGGGCGACCGCATTCCTTCAGGAGATCGGCCTGCTGGATGAGCGGTTCATCGCATTTCACTGCGTCGAGATGGACGATGAGGATATTGGTCTCTTTGCCGATCGCGGCTGCAAGGTCGTCCACAACCCCGAAAGCAATATGAAGCTGGCCTCCGGCGTGGCCTCCATCTCCGCCATGATGAAACGGGGGATTGTCGTCGGTTTGGGGACGGACGGCTGCGCCAGCAACAACAATCTTGACATGTTCCAGGAGATGGACACGGCGGCCAAATTGGAGAAATCGGCCCGTCTTGATCCAACCGTCATGTCCGCCCGCACCGTCATCCGGATGGCGACCTGTGACGGCGCAAGAGCTTTGGGTCTCGATTCTCTGATCGGTACGCTGGAGGTGGGGAAAAAGGCGGATTTGTGCATTGTGGATATGAACAAACCGCACCTGACGCCCATGTATGATGAATACTCCCACCTGGTCTATGCGGTGAACGGCTCGGACGTGGACACGGTCCTGATCAACGGCAGGGTCGTCATGCAGAACCGGAAGCTTCTGACGATCGACGAGGGCGAGGCGATGCGGCGTGTTCGAGAGATCGCGGATCGCGTCCGGCGGAGCCTTTCGATCTGAACACGGCAATCCCTCCGGGATGGGGTTTGCGGCATGGCCGGGAACCGTCGATCCCGTCCCCGATCGAGCGGCTCCCGGCGAGAGTCTACTGGAGCGGCCGGGCGCCGTTGAGTTTTTCGTAGATCCGGATGTATTCGGCAACCATGTGGCCGAGGCTGTATTGTTCGCGCGCCTCCCGCATGATCCGTCTGAGCTGCTTCTCGCGGATATCGAACGGCATTCGGTGAAAAGTTAGGCTCTTTTCCAGTGCGTACCAGAGGCCTCCGGCGTCGTAATCCCGGAAAAGAAACCCGTTGCCGACATCCTGCGGGGCGCCGTCCGCCTTGAGCCTTAATTCGCGGATCTTGTCGTGGTAACCGCCGGTATCCCGGTTGGTGGCCGTCGCGCCGAAGAGATTGCCCACCTGGTCGATCTGGCCGCAGGGCTCATAGAGAGATGCGCCAAAAACGTCGCAGGCAGCGGCGTATCCCAGCAGAGAGATCTCCTCGTTGAAGGGCAGGCAGGTGATCCGGCCGCCGGAATTCCAGGCGATCCCGCCCAGGATATCCACATACGTCCGGTCATTGCCGATCCCGTCCGCCACGATGGCGATCTGCACCTCCGGATGCCGCCTTGTAAACGGAACGCAGATCTGTTCGAGGAGCTCGACCCCCTTCTGAAAGGGGTCGAGACGCGAGGGCCAGAAATAGAGCAGCGCGTCGGGATTGACGGTCAGACCGGTCCTGTTCTGAAAGGCAACGAGATTCTCCCGCTTTGCATCCAGGACGTTGTCGTCCGGTCCGTACTTCCGAACCAGCGCCCCGCACCGCTCCGGGTACATCTGCGATGAAGGTGCATTCATGATTGCCCGGGCGGCGCCATGGGCGTATTTCTCCTTGACCTCGTGGCGAACACTCGGCGGCACAAGATCCCGATCCAGAAAGTAGTCCTCGACAACCTCCCGCAGGAATTTCTCGCCGACGAAATTGATCATGGTGGCATTCTTGATCGCGGTCGCCTGGCAGTCGATGCACGCCTTCCCGCACGTCTCGGTGAAATAGAGCCGATCGGAGATGCTGCCAAGACTGACCCCGCCCAGCAGATCCAGCGGAAGGCAGGCCGTGAAAACGTTGTGCACGGTATGAAGGATGGGCAGGCCGGTCGCATTGGCGTAGGCGGTAATCACCCCCCCGGCCATCCAGTCATGGCTGTGGATGATCAGTCTCCCCTCGCTGCGCGCCCTTACCGTTTTGATGACGTTGTTCACGATCTCCCGCTGGAATTCCACGGCCGTCAGGATCGGGTCGCCCGTGTAGGCGTTCAGGTTGTCGGAGAAGATCGAAGAGCTGACCAGGTGGATCTTGTCGGAATCGATCTTGTAGCGCACCTCCCGCCACTGAAGTTCGTTCATCTGCGCCTCCCGCTGAAACCGCTTCTTCAGGTTGAGAAGCGCCAAATGAACATCGAGCCCCCGTTCGGTGAGGCCCTCGCAGAGCGCGGAAACCACCTCCCCCTGTCCCCCGCTCTTGCCGGAGACGAACCGGGCGAGTTCACCCATGTCCTCGGGCAGCCTTCCCGTCTCCGGAGAGATGATCAGGATGGCCGTCGTCTCCTTCTTCTTCAGGACCACAAAACGCCGGATGAGGGTCTCCAGATCGTCGATTTTTCGGGTGAGGACATGCGTCGGCCGGGCAATCGAGTTCTCATAGGGGTTGAAGTAGGCATGGACCGCATGATCCTCCCCGATCCGCTCGTGGAGAAAATAGACATGGTCGGAGGTGGTCAGCTGTCGCCACTGGGTCAGGTATTCGCCCCCCGCCCGCCGCGCCGCCGTTTCCATCCGTTCGATGTCCCGGAACAGCTCATATTGCGTGGGGTTGCCCAGCCAGCCGAAGGTGTTCCGGCCGGCGTCCGCCCATGAGGAGGTGGACAGCCCGTGGATGCTGAGGGTCGGGCAGGGCGCATCCTTGAACCTCTGCGCGATCTCGGTCGGCGTCGCCGCGACGATGCTTTCATGTTTCTGCAACGCCTTCGGCAGACCCCGCCAGAAATCGAAGATCCCGAGGTTGCTCCAGATGTGCTCGCCGATGTGCTCGAAATCGTAGCCCAGCATCACCGCCTCGCCGTCGACCCGGGCGATGTACTGCGCATAGGTCTCCGGCGTGATCGGGGCGTGGGGAAAGCGGAAGGCGATGTCGTCGCTCAGCTCCCGGTTTCGGGGGATGACGATGAGGTTCGTATCCCTGGCGCGGAAGACGGCGTTGGGGGAGACGGCCTCCCCTTCCCCTTCGCCGCTGAACATGTCGTCCCGCTTCTCACAGAGGATCGAATGGTAGCCCATGTCGGCCACCGCTTCCGCGATCGGGTTGTTGTACATCAGTTCGGTGTTCCTAAACGAGGTCGGAACGATCCCGAAGAGCCTCTTCATCATATCCTGGTGCAGGGAGGCCTGTTCCCGGAACTCCAATCTCAGCGGATCCTCGAAGAGGCTGGTCAGGGAGTGATAATAGGTCTCGTCGAGGTACTCGACCTGGTCGTTCTTTTCTCCGGCGTCCAGCAGCGCCTGGAGCGCCCGGATCACGTCGGGCCGGTAAAGTTCCGCCTGCTCCAGAAACGTCCCGGACATGGACAAGGTGATCTTGAATGAAGGATGGGCGGCGATCAGCTCCGCAAACATCCGGGTCGCCGGAAGGTAGCACTTCTCCGCGACCTTGAGGAAGATCTCCCGGTTCCTCTCGTCCCAGAGAAACTTGCCCCGGTCCGGATGGAGCCGAAACGGCTGATGGAGCTGAAAATAAAACGTGACGAGCGGCATGTTCACACCTCAGCGGCTGATCAGATGCTTCCCCGATCCATCTATAAAGGAATATACCCGCAAAATCAACAGCGGAAGATCGCGGTCTTCACCAGCGGGAAAAAAACCTTGAATTCCTGAAACGGTTCAAGTATATTTGACAAACCAGCGGAGGGGATATGTCGGCAATAGGTCATGCAGGAAAAATTATGTGCCCGAAAAATATTCTGCTTTTGCTTGTGATGAACCTTCTGTTCCTCACCGCCCCCGCATGTTATGCGGATATATACAAGTATACGGATTCCGAAGGGGTCATCCATCTGACCAACATTCCCACCGAGCACGGTGTTCCCTATGTTCTCGTGATGAAGGAAAAAAGGGTCATCTTCCAGTTGAAAGGGGATTTGGCCGGCTACGATGATCTGATCGCCAAGGCATCGTCAAAATACCGCGTCGACTCCTCGCTGGTCAAAGCCGTCATCAAGGCGGAATCGAACTTCAACCACCGGGCCGTCTCACCGGTCGGAGCCCAAGGATTGATGCAGCTGATGCCGGCTACGGCGGCCTTGCTGCAGGTCCGGGATGCATTCCATCCTGAAACAAATATCGACGGCGGTGTACGCTATCTCCGCTACCTCATGAATCTCTTCAACGGCAATCTCCCCCTCGTCCTCGCGGCCTACAATGCGGGCGAAAACGCCGTCCTGCGGAATAACAACCGCATCCCCCCCTATCGAGAGACGCAGACGTATGTGAAGCGCGTCCTCCATTTGTTCGACCAGTACAGCAGCAGAAACGGGACCCGCTGAAAAACATAGTGCTGAGGACTTAGACATGTAGGGTGCGTCATGACGCACCATTGTTTCGGTGCGTTACGCTTCGCTAACGCACCCTACGACTGAAAAACATAGTGCTGAGGACTTAGTGCTGAGGACTGAGTAAAACACTCAGCACTCGGCACTCAGCACTTTTTTCAAGGCGCCCGCCTTACCATCAGATA
>CAKKRN010000050.1:0-2237 GCA_919902745.1 Syntrophaceae bacterium
ATGGTAGGCGGTACTGGGATTGAACCAGTGACTTCTACCGTGTGAAGGTAGCACTCTCCCGCTGAGTTAACCGCCCAAACGACGTAACGTATATCCCAAAGGAATCCCCTTTTCAAGCGAAAAATCATCAACCTATTCGATGAAAATCACAACAAAAGGAAAGCCATGGTTCGAAGAACCATGGCTTTCCCCGTTTCGGCTTTCGGCGTCCGGGTGGGCGGCTAACGCAGCATGAGCTTGAGCATCATGAAGATCCAATTCCGCTTCCGCAGGCGACCGGAATGAGCGATGGTTTACAGCATCTCATAGATTCCCGCCGCACCCATGCCGCCGCCGATACACATCGAAACAATTCCTCTTTTGGCCTTCCGACGCTTCAGTTCATGCAGCAGTTGCGCGGTCAGCTTGGCGCCCGTGCACCCCAGGGGATGACCGAGGGCGATGGCCCCGCCGTTGGGATTGATATCGCCCGCTTTCAGACGGTCTTCGATCCCGATGGCACGAATCGAATAGAGGGCCTGGGATGCAAACGCCTCGTTGATCTCGTAGACGTCGATATCCTTCGTTGTGAGTCCCGCCATCTTCAGGACCTTGGGAATCGCATAGGCCGGCCCGATCCCCATCTCCTCCGCCCTGCATCCCGAGACGGCAAAGTATGCGAGCCTGGCAATCGGTTTCACACCGATGGCCTTCGCCTTTTCCGCTGTCATCAGCAGGCAGAAAGCGGCGCCGTCCGTCATCTGGGAGGAATTGGCGGCCGTGACGTTCCCCCCCTCTTTGAAGGGGGACTTCAGCTTGGCCATCTCTTCAAGTTTGGTCGGCCAGCGGACGCCGTCGTCCGCATCAAAGACGAACTTTTCCCGGACCCGCTTTCCGTTCTTGAGGACCTTGTATTTGTAGGATGTGATCGGGATAATCTCCTCCTTGAATTTTCCCGCCTTGATCGCCTCATAAGCCCGGCGGTTGCTCTCCAGGCCAAATTTGTCCATATCTTCCCGCGAAATCTTGTAGTCGGCGGCCACATTCTCGGCCGTCACCCCCATGGAGACATAGACGACCGGCATGCTCCCGTCAAAGGCCCAGTCGGGGCTGGGCCGGAAGATGCCTCCCCCCATCGGGATGTGAGACATCGTTTCGCAACCTCCGGCAATCATCACCTCGGACCAACCCGCCCGGATTTTTGCCGTCGCGTCCGCGATCGCCTGCAGGCCGGAAGAGCAGAAACGGTTGATCGTCATGCCCGATGTCGTAACGGGCAGGCCTGCGCCCATGGCCAGAATCCGGCCGTAGTTCATTCCCTGTTCCCCTTCCGGAAAGGAACAACCGACAATCACATCATCCACATCTTCCGGTTTGAGCTGGGGAACCTTGGTCAGAAGGCCCTTCAGCACCTGGATCCCGATCTCCTCCCCTCTCGTGGCGGCAAGACCGCCGCGCTTATAACGCCCGCCAGGGCTTCTCACCGCTTCAACAATGACCGCATCGCTCATCGTATTCCTCCTTTTCAATGGCCCTCCGCCCGGCGACCGGCTTCTTTTTTTTCACGATCCGGCCGCATCAGGCCTCCGCCCCTGTTAATTGCGCAACGGCTTCCCGGTATTGAGCATATACATGATCCTGTCCTGCGTCCTCTTCTCGCCGCAGAGGCTCAGGAAGGCCTCCCGTTCCAGCGCGAGGATCTCCTCTTCCGTAACCAGCGTCCCCTCCGCGCAATCCCCGCCGGAAAGGATGTATGCGACCTTCCGGGCGACATGGACGTCGTAATCGGACGCATAATTTCCCTGGCGCATGTTGTAGAGAATGGCCTCGGCCATGCCGCGGAAGTTCTCGCCCATGACGGGGATTAAAGCCGGACGCGGTTTCTTGTAAAATTTCGCAAGACCCAGGACAACCTGTTTCGCGTCCCAGAGCTGCTGATCCCGGGCCAGGCTGATGCTTTCCGTCTTCCGGATGTATCCGAGTTCCATCCCCTCGACAGCGCTCGTCGCCACCTTGGCGGTGGCGATGTTTTCGAAGGCCTTGGCATAGAGATGCTGCAGGTTCAGACCGGCATCGAGAACGCCTTCGGGAAGACCTTCCGTCAGCCGGACCATCAGCTCCTTGCAACCGCCGCCCGCCGGAATGACGCCGACGCCGACTTCAACGAGACCGATATAGGTTTCGCCGCAGGGCTGGCACTTCGCCGCGTGCATCGCCATCTCGCAGCCGCCGCCGAGGGCCAGGCCCGCCGGGGCGGA
>CAKKRN010000050.1:2337-3821 GCA_919902745.1 Syntrophaceae bacterium
GTATGGAATTCCAGGCAGGCCACGCCGTCTCCGATATCGACCAGCGTCGCGCTGGCGTTTTTACGGACCACCTTGTTCCGCGCTTTCAGATCGGGCAGCAGGATGATCCTCGGGTTCGCCTCTAACTTCAGATAATCCTTCTTCTCGAAGTCATAGAAATAGAGACCGTCCTCTTTCTTCAGATAGAAAGATTCGCAGCCATTTTTCAGCATCTCTTCGATCTTCTTTGGTATCTTCTTCTTGAGCTTCTTCATCACCTCGACAGCTTCGCGCACGCCGACCGCATCCCACGTCTCGAAAGGACCAAGCTGGTGGTTGTAGCCCCATTTCATCGCGTTATCGATGCCGACAATCGTATCGCAGATTTCCGGAACACGGTTCGCCGCGTAGATGAAATTGTTGCAGAGGTATTCCCGGGTCAGTTCGGCGGCCACATCGGTCCCGTTGAACATGACCTTCAGTGTGGCGGCCGCACCGTCATCGGCCTTCTTGCGGGCATCGGAGACGGATGCAAATCGGGGCTTGCCGGCCGGAGCATACTCCATGGTGTTATAGTCGATAACCAATTTAACCGTTTTGCCCTTGGCATCCTTGTCCTTTTTGTAAAAACCCTGTTTGGTCTTGTTGCCAAGCCATTTGAGTTCGAGCATCTTGTTCATAAACTCGGCTTGAACGAACATCTCCCGCATCTCATCGTCCGGAACCGCCGCATAAAGGTTCTTCGTCACGTGCGCCCCGGTATCCAGGCCCACCAGATCGAGAGTTCCGAAGATGGCTGAACCGGGCCGCCCCAGCGCCTTTCCGATAATCGCGTCCAACTCATCGATTTTCAGCTTCTTTTCAAGCATGAGATGGATCGCGTTGGAGATGTCGAACGAACCTACACGGTTACCGATGAAATTCGGAACGTCTTTGCAGATAACGACGCCCTTCCCCAGAACCTGCTCGCAGAATCTGGTGATGAACGTGACGATTTCGGGCCGGGTTTCCTTCCCGGGGATCACCTCCAGAAGCTTCATGTATCGGGGAGGATTGAAGAAGTGCGTCCCGAGGAAATGCTCCTTGAGTTTCGCCCCGAAGTTGGCCGAGATCTCCCTGATCGGAATGCCGGAGGTATTCGTGGTCACGATGCAATCCGGCCTGACCACCTTTTCGACCCTGGCAAAAAGGTCCTGTTTGATCTTCAGATTCTCAACGACGACCTCAATCACCCAGTCCACATCGGCAAGCCAGCCCAGGTTGTCCTCGAAATTGCCGGTCCGGATCATGGATGCGTTCTTCTTGGTGAAGAAGCCGGCGGGCCTTGATTTCAACACGCCGGCCAGCCCGTTTGCCGCAAACCGGTTCCGCCAGGCCGGGCTTTTCTCGGTCAGCCCCTGCGCCTTGTCCGCCTCGGTCAGTTCAAAAGGAATGATGTCCAGCAGGACGCACTCGATCCCTGCATTGGTCAGATGGGCGGCGATGGTGGCGCCCATGACCCCCGC
>CAKKRN010000050.1:3921-8108 GCA_919902745.1 Syntrophaceae bacterium
TTTCCGCATAGATCGCCTTCAATTTCTGCTGTGCAAGGGCCGCGGACTGGAGGAGGAAATGGCCGACCAGGAGATCCCCGAAGATGTCCAGGTAGGAAGATGCATTCAGAATCGGAATAATGAAACTGGAGCTCCTGCCCAATTGCGCCAGCGCCATGGTCAAGTCGACGAAGGCGTTGTAGGCCTCCTCCAGACGGGCGGCATAGGCATTGAGCTCGCCGATGCCTTTGGTCTTGGCGATGGTCGCCCCGATCTCGCCGAACATGTTCATCACGTTCATCCCTTTTCGCTGGGCCAGCTTGCGACCGACCAGGTCGAGGGCCTGAATGCCGTTTGTTCCCTCATAGATGCAGGCGATCTTGCAATCCCGCATGTATTGCTCCACCGGATATTCCTGGCAGTACCCGTAACCTCCGTAGACATCGATCGCCTTGGAGCAAACCTCCATCGCCTTATCGGATGAATAGGCCTTGCAGACCGGCGTCAGCAACTCCACGAACCCCTGCCACTTCTCTTGCTCTTCAGCATGCATGGCTGTTGCCATGTCCATGCAGTAGGCCGTAAAATAGTTCAACGCCCGGATGCCCTCCACATGCGCCTTCATCCAGAGGAGGTCCCGCCGGACATCGGGATGCTGGATGATCGGAACGGCCCTCGCATCGGGACTCTTCATTTCCCACACCGGAGCGCTCTGGATCCTCTCCTTCGCATAGGCAATGGCGTGTTCGAGCGCCGCGGAGGCGTGGCCCAGGCCCTGCATGCCGACGTCGAGACGGGCGCCATTCATCATGTGGAACATGATTTTCATCCCCTCCCGCTCCTTGCCGAGGAGTTCGCCGATGCATTTTCCCTCGTCGCCGAAATTGAGCGTGCAGGTGGCCGATCCTTTGATTCCCATCTTGTGCTCGATATTGCCCGTATGGACATCATTTGCCTCTCCGATGCCGCCGTCGGCGTTCACGCGGTACTTGGGAACAATAAAAATGGAGATGCCTCCCGTTCCCGGAGGATCTCCTTCGATCCGCGCCAGGACCGGGTGGACGATGTTTTCCGTCAGATCATGATCCCCGCAGGAGATGAAGCACTTCGTCCCCGTGATGCTGAAGTTCCCGTCGGGCAGCCTCTTCGCCGTCGCCTTCAAGGCCCCGACATCGCTCCCTGCGCCGGGCTCGGTCAGACACATCGTTCCCGTCCACTGACCGGCAAACATTTTGTACATGTATTTATTCTTCAGTTCCTCCGTCCCGAAATGGCGGATCAGGGCGGCCGCCCCGTGGGTGAGTCCCGGATACATCAGCAAGGAAAAATTGGCGGCGTGGAAATGTTCCTGGTTGGCCGTAAACAAGACGACCGGCATTCCCTGCCCGCCTACGTCCGGCGGTTCGGTGGGGCAGAGCCATCCCCCCTCGACGTACTTCTTGAAGGCATCATGATAACATTTCGGTACGGTGACTTTCCCGTCTTTGAAGGTGCATCCCTCCTTGTCCCCTGCGGCATAGGTCGGAAGGATCACATTGAGAGCCATCTTCTCCGCTTCCGTGAGCATCATCATGGCGTCGTCCTTCGAGAAATCCTTGAACGTTTCCGTCTGAAACAACTTCTCGATACCCAGTTGTTCAAAAAGAAGGAATTGCTGATCTCTCGAATTCACAAGTAAGTTGCTCATACCTTAAACCCCCTTTCCTTTTGCTAACGTAAATGATTATAGAATTCCATGACCGGTCTCCTTTGTCTCAGAAATTTCCAGCCCGCGGATGAAGATGTCCAGCCCCGCCTTGATGGTGCCGTGAATGACCTCTGCCCTTCTATCCTCAATGCCGGTAAAGAGATGGAGCGAGATGATTCCGTTCAGCATCCCCCAGACGGCATTCCGGTTCTGACGGAGATTGAGCGTCGCGGGAAACTCGCCCCGTTCGACACCGTATTTTAAGACCTGTTCGATGATACCGATGGTTTTGTTGGTGGTTTTAACGATGTGGTCATTGAGATCCTCCGGCAGATTCATGTCGGAGGTGTGGAGCATGAATGTCATCAATATTCTGAATAATTCCCGATCGTTCAAGAAGAAGTCCACGTAGATGTTCGCAAGTCTCATGAGCGCCTCGGATGCACTGGATGGATTCTGAAGAAGATCGGAAATGCGGTCGTGAAACTTGTCGATGTCGCTCAGAAGGATCTGGGTGTAAATCTCTTCCTTGCTGTTGTAATAGAGGTAAATCGACCCCTTGCTCAGTTCGGCCTTCCTGGCAATGCTCTCGACGGTGACCGGTTTGAAGCCCTTCTCGAAAAAAAGCTTCCTTGCCGCCTTCAGGATGGCGTTCTTCCGATTTTCACGTTCCCGCTTTCTTCTCTCTTCCAGTCCCAATGTATGAACCCTTCCACGTCATTGAATTGTCCAACGCCATATGAACGGGCAGGTGATCCCCATCGAATTTAGACCGTACCTGCCGCAACATATCCGCAAGGCAACGAGGTAGGAAACGAACTGAATGAATTTAGATTACAGGGACAATCCCTGCGGTTGTGAATAATGATCCATGACCCGCGATCAGATTCTGAACTATGGTCAGTATATGACCGCTGGTCACGGTGCCACTTCTATCTGATTATTTTTCCGCTGTCAAGAAAAATCAGAGGATCATCGGAAATATTTTGTTGCGGCAGTCGGTAGTGAACTTATGTCAATAATTACATCTTGATTTTTATCGATCCTTTCTATAAGATTCAAAAACAAATCAAAAAATCAGGTGCCTAACAGTATTTTGACCTTAACATACATTGGCAATGGGAGATAATGGCGCAAATATTTCACTGGGAATGGAATGGATAAGCGAAAACTGTCAGAACTCCTTGTAGAACATAAGGAAAAGGCCATCGGAGACCATGCCTTCACACCCCGGGAAATCTTGGCCCAGGCCGCAGACATGGCGCGTCAGAAGGAGATCCACGTGATCACCGGCGTCCGGCGTTCCGGTAAGTCCACCCTGATGCGCCTGATCGCCCACTATCTGATACGAGAGAAAAATGTCCCCCGCGAAAATATCCTCTATCTCAATTTTGAAGACGACCGCTTTGCCGAATTCAAAACCCCGGATTTCCAGACCCTCTATGAGTCCTATCTCGAAGTGGAATCCCCGTCGGGCCGCAAGTATTTCTTTTTAGATGAGATCCAGAACCTGCCCGGCTGGCATCGCTGGCTCAACCGCCTCTATGAATTTGAGGATGTCAAACTGTTTATAACCGGATCCAACTCCTCCATGATGAAGGGGGAAGCGGCCATGTCGTTGACGGGCAGGAACCGCCTCATCACGCTGTATCCCTTCTCCTTCCGGGAGTATGCGGCGGCCTGCAACGTGACGTGGACCGAGAGGGATTTGCTGACCGGGGAGGGAAAAGCGAAGCTCTCGCGCCTCTTCGGCCGATATGCCCAGGAAGGCGGTTTCCCGGAAGCCGTCCGGCAACAGGACCCCGACATTCTGCGTCATTATTTCGGGGACATCGTCTATCGTGATATCGTCGCCCGTTACGGACTGCGCAATGTCCGCGAGATCCGCGAACTCGCCCTCTACCTGGCATCGAATCTTTCCTGCCTGGCAAGCTACAAGAAACTCAAGGACACGATCGCCGTCAACAGCCTGACGACCGTGAAAAACTATCTCGGCTATTTCGAGGATGTTTATCTCTTCTTCCCGGTGAACCTCTTCGACTATTCCCTGAAGAGGCAGATGTACAACCCATCCAAAATCTACTGCGTCGACCATGCCCTGGCCGCGGCGATGGCCTTCAAATTTTCCGCCGATACCGGGCGGATACTGGAAAACATCGTTTTCAGCGAGCTCAAGAGGCGCGGCTGCGAGATCTATTACTGGAAGGACAAAAACGGCAAGGAAGTGGATTTTCTGATCCGGCAGGGGCAGGAGATCACGGCCGCCCTACAGGTCTGTCAGGATATCGACACCAGCGAGACCCGAAAGCGGGAGATTTCCGGCGCCCTGGCGGCAGCAGCAGCATTCGGCCTGTCCGAAGCGAAGATCCTGACCACGGACCGGGAGGGTGAAGAAATCCATAAAGGCGTTCGGATCCTCTACGAACCCGTCTGGCGTTGGCTCATTCATTAAGAAATCGGGAGCTCTCCCAATCCTGTTCGGCACATAATTTGCTTGGATTGAGGGATCATGCCGATCGAC
>CAKKRN010000051.1 GCA_919902745.1 Syntrophaceae bacterium
ACCGCTATGGACAGCCTTTGACCCTTCTGCTGCTGGATCTCGACAATTTCAAGGCGTTCAACGACGCATACGGCCATGTCGAGGGGGATCAGGTGTTATCGCGACTCGGCCAGGCGGTGAAACGATGCCTGCGCGAGACCGATTCCGCCTATCGTTATGGCGGCGAGGAATTTACGATCCTGCTGCCGATGACCACAAGCGGGGAGGGGGGCGTAACGGCGGAAAGAATCCGAACGGAATTCCGAAAAGAGATCTTTTCCCCGGTGTCGGGTCAAGAGGTCCATATGACGGTGAGCATCGGTCTCTCGCAGTACAAGACGAAGGAAGAGATAAAGGCGTTCGTTCACCGGGTAGACCAGTGGATGTACCAGGGGAAAAAGGACGGAAAAGACAGGGTTTGTCGTGAATCATAGACTGCCCGTTCCCCGGCAACTGTTTTTCGAAACGCAAGCGATGGCTGGAATCGGAAGGGTTCGGGCTTATAGCCGGATGAGATCCTCATGCTCCTCTTCATGCGGATTGATGTGAATCATGACGTCCCCCACATTGGGAAACCGCTCGAAGATGAGCCGCTTGACCTTGGAGGTAATGTCGTGGGACTCTTTGACCGTCATTTCGGGATCCATGTCCAGCTTCAGGTCCACGATCAAGTACTGCCCGGATCGCCGGCTTCGGATCTCGTGGACATGCTCGACTCCGGGCACTCCCTCCGCAATGGCGGTGACGGCGGTGATCAGCTCTTTGGGGGGTTGACCGTCCATCAAGTCGTTGGCCGCGTTGTGGAAAGTCTCCCAGCCGATGTGACCGATGAAGAAGGCGGTAAGACCTGCCGCCAGGTGGTCCATCAGCCCTGCTCCGAAGTATGCGCCAATGACGCCGATCAGGGTTACAACCGAGGTGAGGGCATCCTTGCGGTGATCCCTGGCGATCGCCTCCACGGCCGGGCTCTCCAACTTTTTTGAGACGCGTCGGGTGTAGCGGAAGAGCGCCTCCTTGATGACGATGGTTGCCAGCGCGGCAAGGACGGCGATCAGTTGCGGTTCCCCGTAGTCCTTGTCCATGATCGTGATGATCGCCTTGTAGAGGATGCCGCCGCCGGTGGCGAAGATGATCAGCGAGACCAGGATGGCGGCGATGCTCTCCGCCTTGCCGTGCCCATAGGGATGATCGTCGTCCAAGGGTTTGCGCCCGATCTTGAGAGCGACCATGCTGGCGAGGATCGCCACAAAGTCGGCGGCGCTCTCCATCCCGTCGGCAAAGACCGCCTCGGAATGGCCAAAATGGCCGGCCAGCAGCTTCATGACCATCAGGACCGCGTTGATCCAGAAGCCGATGGCGATCACCCTGTCGGCCATGCCGAACCGTTCATATCTATCGATAGATCTTGAGGTGGTCCGAAAATCCGGACCGCTTTCCGGCGCGCAGGTCGGCACCTTTGCTCCTCCTTGCTATTTTCCTCATGCGTTATCCGTGAAAGAAGGAACCTCGTAAAACAACGAGGTTATTTTCGATCACCCCCAGATTTTCTACAGGAAAAGGGAGAAAGGTATCCAGGACACCCTTGATATCCTGCTTTTTAGATCCTATACAGGATTTGGACGAAATAGGGTAGCATCTTTAATCATCCGCGATATCCCGACAACCGAAACGATCCGAAACAGGTTGACGATGCCGACAATCAGAACCTTACGTGGGCACATCCGTGTCGTAAAGCGAAACCGGATGGAAAACAAATGGAGGCTTGAAAGTGACGGGGATCTGTGATAGCTTTCCCCGCCATTTACAAAGAGAGTCCATCTTGAGGAGTGCTGTTCCATGGATTACAAGGATACATTGAATCTGCCGAAGACCGAGTTTCCGATGAAGGCCAACCTGGCGAAGCGGGAGCCGGAGATGCTTGACTGCTGGGACCGGATGCGCATCTACGAACGGATCCGCGAGGACGCGAAAGGGCGGAAACCCTACATCCTCCACGACGGTCCCCCCTATGCCAACGGGAATATCCATCTGGGCACCGCGCTCAACAAGATCATCAAGGACATCCTCATCAAGGCGAAGAACATGTCGGGCCGCGACAGCGTCTACGTACCCGGCTGGGACTGTCACGGTCTGCCCATCGAGCACCAGGTGGACAAGGAACTGGGCGAAAAGAAGGCGGCGATGTCCCAGGCGGACAAGCGCCGTTTCTGCCGGATTTACGCCGACCGGTACGTGGGGATACAGCGGGAGCAGTTCAAACGTCTCGGGGTTTTCGGAGAGTGGGACAAGCCCTACCTCACGATGACCTACGACTACGAGGCGACGACGGTCGCGGAGCTCGGGAAGCTCTACCTGAACGGGAGCGTCTACAAGGGGAAGAAGCCCGTCTACTGGTGCGCCTCGTGCAAGACCGCGCTGGCGGAAGCGGAGGTCGAATACCACGACCACACGACGCCTTCGATCTATGTCAAATTCGTCTGCATTTCCGATATTTCCGAACGCATCCCGAAGCTCGCCGGCGAGAAGGTCTCCGTCGTCATCTGGACGACGACCCCCTGGACGATCCCCGCAAACCTGGCCGTCGCGCTCCATCAGGATTTTCTCTATGCGGCGGTGAAGGTGAAGGGCGAGGTCCTCATCGTCGCAAAGGACCTTGTGGACCGCTGCATGGACGCCTTCGGCTTCCGGAATGAACCCCATGAGATCCTCGATGAATTTGCCGGATCCGTCGTGGAGGGGCAGAAGTGTCGCCATCCGCTGATCGACCGGGAGAGCCTGCTGATCCTCGCCCCCTTCGTCACCCTCGAAGCCGGGACCGGCTGTGTCCATATTGCCCCGGGCCACGGCCAGGAGGACTACGAGATCGGGATGAAGTATGGCCTGGAAAATTACGCCCCCGTGGACGACGATGGAAATTTCACACACGCCGTCAAGGACTTCGCGGGGCAGTTCGTCTTTGACGCCAACGGCGCGGTGATCGCCAGGCTCATGGAGGAAGGCGCCCTCCTCGGGCAGATGGAGATCCAGCACACCTATCCCCACTGCTGGCGCTGCAAGCAGCCGATCATCTTCCGCTCGACGGAACAGTGGTTCATCTCCATGGAGAGAAACGACCTCCGGAAGAAGACGCTTCAAGCCATTGACGCCGTGACCTGGATTCCCGCCTGGGGACGCGACCGGATCTACGGCATGATCGAGAACCGACCCGACTGGTGCATTTCGCGCCAGCGCCTCTGGGGCGTCCCGATCACGATGTTCTATTGCCAGGCGTGCGGGGCGGAGGTGATGACGCAGGCGATTCTCGAGTATGTGGTCGATCTCGTCCGGGAACACGGCGCCGATGTCTGGTTCGAGCGCGAATCAGCAGATCTGATGCCGGCGGGAACCCGCTGCCCGGCGTGCGGCGGGGTGGGGTTCAAGAAGGAGACGAACATTCTCGACGTCTGGTTTGATTCCGGTGTGAGCCATGCCGCCGTCCTGGAACGCCGGCCGGATCTCAGCTCCCCGGCCGACATGTACCTCGAGGGAAACGATCAGCACCGGGGCTGGTTTCACTCCTCGCTTCTCGAATCGGTGGGGACGAGGGGGCGGGCCCCCTATCGGAATGTGCTGACCCACGGCTTCGTCGTGGACGGCGACGGGAAGAAGATGTCCAAATCCGTCGGGAACGTGATCGATTCCCAAACGATCATCGACAGTTACGGGGCCGAGATCCTTCGGCTCTGGGTAGCCGCCGAGGACTATACCGAGGACATCCGGATCTCCGAGGAGATCCTCAAGCGTCTCGTCGAGGCCTACCGGCGGATCCGGAACACGAGCCGGTTCATCCTGGGGAATCTCTACGACTTTCATCCGGAAACGGACGCCGTCCCCCACGGGGAGATGGCGGAGATGGACCGCTGGATCCTCCACCGCCTCCAGGAGGTGATCCGCCGCGTGCGCGAGGCCTACGAGCAGTACCAGTTCCACGTGGTCTACTACACCCTCTATAATTTCTGCACGGTGGATCTCTCCGCACTCTACCTCGATGTCCTCAAGGACCGTCTCTACACGTCGAAGGCGGCATCTCAAGCCCGCCGGTCGGCGCAGACCGCGATGAAGGAGATTCTGGAGGCGATGGTCCGGCTCCTCGCTCCGATTCTCACATTCACGGCGGAGGAGGTGTGGCTGGCCCTGCCTTCCTCCCCCGGAAAAGCCGAAAGCGTTCACCTAACTCAGTTCCCGGAGGTGAACGGATCGCTTTTGCAGCCGGAGCTGGCCGAGACATGGAAGACGCTGATCGCCGTCAAGGGGGAGGTGGCGAAGGCGATCGAGACGGCCCGCCAGAACAAGGTTCTGGGTCATTCCCTCGATGCCGCCGTGACCATCACCGCGCCGGAAAAGCTGCTGCGGCTTCTGGAGACGCACAGGGAGGATCTCCGGGCGCTCCTCATTGTTTCCGATGTTTGTGTCGTTGCGGGGCAGGAAAGTGCGGGGGCGTACCGGAGCGTCGAGATCCCCGGTCTCGCGGTCGACGTGAGCCGGGCGAAGGGGGAGAAGTGCAGCCGCTGCTGGAACTACAGCGGGACGGTGGGTGAAAACGCCGAACACCCGACGCTCTGCACGAGATGTGTGGGAAACCTTTAACCCTGTAACGGGTCATCCGGCGGACCGCCTGACAACGGGCGGCGCGCAGCAAGGATTGGAGAGGCGGACTTTGCAGAAAAGGAATTTCCTCTTTCTGGCGATCACATTTGTTGTGACGCTGCTGGATCAGGCGACGAAGGCCTGGATCATCTCGACGATGCGCCTCTATGATTCGTTTGTCGTAATCGGGGGATTCTTCAATATTACCCACGTCCGGAATCCCGGCGCCGCGTTCGGTTTCCTGGCCGGCGCCCCGCCGCTGTTCCGCTATCTCTTTTTCCTTGCGGTAACGGTGGCGGCGATTGTGCTGATTCTGCACTACCTCCGCGTCAGCCGGATCGAGGAGCCCTCTCTGGTCTCGGCGCTGGCGCTCATCCTGGCCGGGGCCGTGGGGAATCTCATCGACCGCATCCGTTTCGGCGAAGTGGTCGATTTTCTCGACGTCTATATCGGCGGCTACCACTGGCCCGCCTTCAACGTGGCCGATTCCGCGATCACCGTTGGCGCAGGGGTCCTGATGGCGGTTCTCCTTCGGAGACGGAAGGAACGGACGGAAGTGAACTGAAGAGGGAAATCTCCCGGCCCGGTCGGGAGAGGGACTTTTCGGGTGGACGGCATGGAGATCCTTTTCCGTATCCGGAGATCGATCTCGCGGCGCTTGACGCCGCCGCGGATCTTTATCCTCAGTTTTGCGCTGGTGATCCTGGCCGGGGCGATCCTGCTCCGGCTGCCGTTTGCGGCGGGCCGCGGCCACCTGAGCTTAACGGACGCCCTTTTTTCCTCCGCCTCCGCGGTCTGCGTGACGGGACTTGCCGTCATCGACATCGGGAAGGACCTCTCCTTCGCCGGTCAGATCGTGACGCTGATTCTCTTGCAGATCGGGGGGCTGGGGATCATCACCTTCTCCGTCATCCTTTTCGGCATGATGGGGCGGGGGATCTCCTTCAAGGGGCGGGAGATCCTGCAGAGCACGTTCCTCAATACACCGCGGCGCGACTTCATTGTAATCGTCAAAGAGGTTCTCCGGCTCACCTTCATCAGCGAGGCCGTGGGGACGATCCTTTTGTTCATTCGCTTTTTGCAGGATTTCCCGCCGGCCACCGCCTTCTTCCACGCGCTATACAACGCCGTGTCAGCCTTCAACAACTGCGGCTATTCCCTCTTTTCGGACAGCCTGATCTCCTACCGGGGGGACTGGATCGTCAACCTGACCGTGATGGGGCTCATCATCCTCGGGGGGATCGGCTTCATCGTCCAGCATGAGGTCATCGCCCGCTTTCGGGGGCTGCAGAAGAGGCTATCGCTCCACACGAAGCTCGTTCTGCTGACCACCGGCGGCCTGATCCTCGTGGGGGCGGCTCTCTTCTATATGTTTGAGGCGGATCAAATCCTGAAGGGGGTTTCCGGCCCCACGCAGTTCCTGGATTCCCTCTTCCAGTCGATCACGCCGCGAACCGCCGGGTTCAACACGGTCGCGATCGACCGGCTGACCAATCCGACGATCCTGGTCATGATGATCCTCATGTTCATCGGGGCGTCGCCCGGTTCGACCGGCGGCGGAATCAAGACGACGAGCTTCGCGCTGCTGCTCCTGATGATCTGGAACCGGATGAAGGGGCGATACCATGTCAAAGTCTTTAACCGGCAGATCCCGCGGGAGATCATCGGCAGGACGATTGCCATCATCTTCGCGTCGGCCTTCTCGATCGGCTTGATCACATCCGTTCTTCTGTTCTTCGGGGGAGGTGAGGTTCTTCCTCCGGAACAGAGCCGCCATTTTTTTGTGGCGTATCTGTTCGAGACGGTCTCGGCCTTCGGCACCGTGGGGCTCTCCATGGGAATCACGCCGAAGCTGAACGATGTCCAGAAACTGGCCATCGTTCTGATGATGTTCGCCGGCCGGGTTGGGCCGCTGGCACTAGCATTTTCCTGGTATACCGCGGGGAAAAAGGAAATCAAATACGCGGAAGAGCCGGTCATGGTGGGATAGGTTGGTTACGAAGGGGAGGTTTGAGCCATGCAGCAGCGTGTGGTCGTCATCGGATTGGGGATCTTCGGCTTCAATATCGTCCGGGATCTCTATGAGGGCGGTTTCGAGGTGATCGCCGTCGACAAGCACAAGGAGGCGGTCCAGCGGGTGAGGGACTGCTCCACCAAGGCGATCGTCGCCGACGGGACGGACAAGGAGATCCTGGATGAGATCGGCATCCAGGAGGAGGATGTCGTAATCATCTCTTTCGGGGAGGATCTGGCGGCGGCGACGCTCACCACCCTCCACCTTCGGCAGATGAAGGTCAAGACGATCATCGTCAAGGCCCCCAACGAGGAGCATAAACTGATCCTGGAGAAGGTTGGGGCGACGGAGGTGATGATTCCGGAAAAGGAGATTGCCCACAAGGTGGCAAAGAGCCTTATCTCTCCGAATGTACTTGATTATCTTCCACTTTCGGACGATTACATGATCTCCGAAGTGGCCCCGCCCAACAGCTTTCTCGGCAAATCCATTTCCGATCTCCAACTCCGGGGCCGTTACCACATTGAGGTGATCGCGATTCGGGATATCGTCTCCGATAAGATCACTATGGTTCCCGGGGCGGACTTCGTGATCAAGGACGGGGATGTCCTTGTCGTGGTCGGCAAGGAGAAGGATATCCAGCAGATCCGATAGATAGGTAGGTGTTGAAGCAGGCGGGGGTTAAATCCGTTTTCAACAATAACATTCTCATTTTTTCGCTCTTTCCGTTGAGGTTGAAGTAAACGGGGAGTCTTGCTAATGGATT
>CAKKRN010000052.1 GCA_919902745.1 Syntrophaceae bacterium
GCGCCTCGTGGATCGTGACCGGGTCCGTCTCCGGGATCCCGGGGTAGAGGCGGATGTTCTGCCACAGCAGGTTCAGGACGGCATAACCGGTCAGAACGACCAGCAGGAGCAGTCCGGCCGTCGCACGGTATTTTGCGATCAATTGGACCATCTCTTTCAGACCCGATAATAATTTTGCAAACAATACAACGTCATGGGGAAGAGAAGCAAGCTCATCTTCGGCAGTCTTGTAACCCAAAATATTTACCGTCTATGATGAACCATGAACCGTTTGAATCATCGCCTCCAGCCGCTCCATCAGCGGGGGGAGCGTGGCGGGATCAAGGGCGGAGATCGCGACGGCGTCGAAACGTCCGCAGAGGGTTTCGAGGAGCGCCCGGTCGGCGACGCGGTCCATCTTGTTGAAGACCCGAAGGGTCGGTTTGCCGATCAGCTCCAGATCCTGAAGGATCTTCTCGACCGCCGTGATCTGCGCCTCGAAGGCCGGGTTTCCCGCGTCGATCACGTGGAGGAGGATGTCCGCCTCCCGGAGTTCGTCGAGGGTCGCCCGGAAGGCGGCGATGAGCTCCTTCGGCAACTCCCGGATGAAGCCGACCGTGTCGGTGATCACCGCCTCGGTGTCGCGGGGGAAGCGGAGGCGCGAGCTCTTCGGGTCAAGCGTCGCGAAGAGGCGGTCTTCGGTGAAGACGTCGCTTTTTGTCAGCGCGTTCAGCAGCGTCGATTTGCCGGCATTGGTATAGCCGACGATCGAGATGACGGGGAGGCCCGCCCGGTCACGACGACCGCGCCGCTGTCCCCTCGCCTTTTCGATGTTCTTCAGATCCTTTTCCAGGCGGTGGATCCGCTCCCGGGTCCGCCGCCGGTCCACCTCCAGCTTGGTCTCGCCGGGGCCGGTGCCGCCGATTCCGCCCGCCAAACGAGAGAGACCCGCATCCTGCTGCGTGAGGCGGGGCAGGCGGTACTTGAGCTGGGCGAGCTCCACCTGGATCTTCCCCTCCCGGCTGTGGGCGCGCTTCGCGAAGATGTCGAGGATCACCTGGGTGCGGTCGATCACCTTCATCTCGGTGGAATCGGCGATCGAGCGGATCTGGGCGGCGGTCAGTTCGTGGTCGAAGACGAGCAGGTTCGCGTCCATCTGCATGGCGCGGATGACGAGATCCGAGAGTTTTCCTTTGCCGATCAGGAACCGCGGGTCCACCTCGGACCGGCGCTGGATGACCGCATCGAACACCTCGACGCCGGCGGTGCGGCAGAGTTCCCTGAGCTCCGCGATCGACTCCTCGCCGTCGGAAACTGATCGCGTTTCGACGCGGACGAGGATCGCGCGATCGACGGCCTCCACCTTGCGCGTCGTCTGTTTTTTTGCGAACTCGCCTTCGAGCGCCGCGATGAAGGCGGTAAAATCGAGATCCAGCTCCGCGGGGCGCCGGGGATCCAGGGTTTGCCAGTATCGCCCCTCCGGGTTTTCGGGAATCAGATGGGCGGCGCGGGCCAACCCGGGCAGGCCGTCTTCGTCCGATTCCAAAGCGCAGACGAGGTCGAGGCGCAAGAGCGCCAGGTCGGTAAGGTCGTCCGTGGTGAGCTCCTCGCCGGAGAGGTGGGTGTGGATCAGCCGGAGCCCCCTGAAACGGCGGGAGGAGGAACGGAAGCCGTCGAGATTCGGGATCAGGATGTTGTGGTGCGATCCGACGATCACATAGGCCACCTCGCCGCGGCGGGTGATCAGAACGCCGATCTGGCGGTTGATCTCCCGGGAGAGCTCCGTGAGCTGGCGGGCCAGGTCGTGGGTGACGATCCGTTCCGGCGGGATGCGCCGCCGGTAGAGCTGCCCGATCCGTTTGATTTCGGCCGGCGCGAGACCGGTCAGGTTGCCGTGAATCTTCTCGATGGCTGATCCTCTGTAATTAAGGGGACAGTGTAATTAAGGGGGTAATTAAGGGGACAGTATACTTAATTCCAGGGAATTAAGTATACTGTCCCCTTAATTACCCCGTAATTCCGCTACTTGAATTTGTGCGGGTTGACCCGCTTTTCCATCCCGTCGAGGAAGGTCGACCAGGTGTTCGTCCGGAACGGGACGACCCTTTTCCGTGTTTCCTGTACGCCGCATGCCGGGCATGCCGGGGCTTCCTCCCCGACCTTCATGATCCGCTCGAAGAGATGGCCGCAGGCCGCGCACGCATATTCGTAGATCGGCATGGATTCCTCCGAGGCCCGAATGGCCCTCTTCCGTTCCACAAGATTACAGGAATCCATAGCACGCTCCAGTGCGGTCGGTCAAGCGGCGCTGTTTTTTTATCTTTTGATGCGAAGGGGGAAAATATTGTGCATTCTATGAGGGAATGGCTACCAGACGGTATTGACGTGGGGGAGGTCCCGGAGAACCGAATCTTTCGTGATGAGGGGAAGGTTCAGATATTTTGCTGTGGAAACCACCACATGAGTGCATGCGTGTCGACTACATAGTTCATGGGTGCTTATATCCTGGTTTTGCCATAAAGGGCGCCTTTGGCAAACGCGATGTCTTCCTCTGAAATCTCGACATTCGGAACAATTGCCTTCAGTTTGGCAATCTTTTTACCGGTTGGACCGAGCTTCTTGAGAACGGACAGCTTCAGCGCCACGACATCCTTTTCGATAGCCAGGATCTTATCCAGCGTTACTTTGTTGAAATCGGACACCGAGTCCGATGCTGCAACTTGCTTCATGTTCATCACCTATATCGGGCAACGTGTATTTGACAAGCTCACGCCGTTGGACGGACATCGCGTCCCTCGACGGCCAGCGGTTCCAGCAGGTCCGTTTCCGA
>CAKKRN010000053.1 GCA_919902745.1 Syntrophaceae bacterium
GCTTCAAATTCGCCTCACGCTCCTTCTGCCGGCGCTCCGCCCGCGTCAGACGCGTCTTCGTCTCCTCTGCCATATCCTCTCCTCCTTGCCCGATCCCCTCCCTAACCCTCCGCTGAAGGGGAGGACGCTTCTCGCGTGACTCAAATTCTGCTAACGAATTCGGGAAAACCTGTCGCTACCCTTTGATGCCGTTCGGGCCAAGATGGAACTACTCCCGGTACATCGACTCGATCAACTCCCCGTAATGGGCGTTGATGAACTTCCGTTTGACCTTCATCGTCGGGGTCATCTCCCCGTCTTCCGTATAGAGTTTTTTGTCGAGGATCCGGAATTTGCGGATGTTCTCCACGCGGGCCATCTGGGCGTTCACCTTGTTCACCTCCTCCTGGATCAGCCGGACGACCTCTTCCGCCCGCGTCAGGCTGGCGAACGTGGTGAATTGAATCTTCTGATCCTGCGCGAACTTCATCATGTTTTCCTCATCGATCACGATGATTGCGCTCACAAATTTTCGCTTGTCGCCGATGACAACCGCGTCGTTGATGTAGGGAGAAAATTTCAGGAGATTCTCGATATACTGCGGGGCGATGTTCTTCCCGCCGGCGGTGATGATCAGGTCCTTCTTCCGGTCGGTGATCTTGAGAAAGCCGTCCGCGTCGATCTCCCCCACGTCGCCCGTATGCATCCAGCCGTCGCGGAGCGCCTCCCTCGTCGTCTCCTCGTCCCGGTAATAACCCTTGAATATCGCCTTGTGGCGGACGAGGATCTCCCCATCCTCCGCGATCCGGACCTCCGTCTCGGGGAGGGCCTTCCCCACGGTCCCCAGCTTGAAATTCCTCTCGTCGGACATGTGGGTGATTCCCGTTGTCTCCGTCATCCCGTATCCCTCCCGGATGGTGATACCGATGCTCTGGAAATACTTCAGGATGTTATGGGAGATGGGCGCGGCGCCCGAAAATCCGATCTGAACCCGGTCGAAACCGAGACGCTCCTTGAGTTTTCGGAAAACCGCGAAGGAGGCGATCTGATTGGCGAAGCGCAGGGCGAACGACGGCGAACGCCCGGCGAGCTTCTCCTCGTTGTAGCGGGTGCCGATCCCGAGGGCCGTCCGGTAGGCGACCTGCTTGAACCAGGTCGCGTCGCCCATCTTCAGGACGATGCCTGAATAGTACTTCTCCCAGATCCGCGGTACCGCGTGGAACACGGTGGGGGATACGTCGCGCATGTCCATCATCACGGTATCGGTATTCTCGGTGAAATTCACGATGTGTCCAACGGTGAGGTGGATCATCAGATCGAAGATCTGCTCGTAGATATGGTTCAACGGGAGAAAGGAGATAGTCTCGTCATCCCGGCCGGCGCGGATCAGCGAGGTAGTGTGACTGCCCATCCAGAGATATCCCTCGTGGGCGAGCATCGCCCCCTTGGGGGGGCCGGTCGTGCCCGATGTGTAGATGATCCCGGCGATATCCTCGCCGCATCCCCCAGCTACAAGGCGCTCAAACAAAAGAGGATCCTCTTCGGCGGTCTTCCGTCCGAGAGCGAGGAGGTCGTCGAAGCTCATGACCATCGGGTCCTGGAAATGCCTGAGCCCCTCCATGTCCCAAACGATCATCTTCCGGAGCGTCGGTGTGTTCTGCCGGAAGGCGAGCGCCTTGTCCAACTGCTCCTCGTCCTCGCAGATATAGATCACCGCACCCGAATGGCCGACGACATATTCGCACTCCTTGACGGGATTCGTCGTGTAGATCCCGACAAACGTCGCCCCGGCGGACATGGCGCCCAGCGCCGAAAAAAGCCACTCCGGCTGATTCTCGCCGATGATGGCCACATGATCCCCTTTGCATACGCCGAGCTCGTGCAGTCCGAGGGCCACATCCTTGACTTTTTCCAGGTATTCCGACCAGTGGATGTCGTGCCAGATCCCAAACTCCTTGCGCCGCATCGCTACCCGTTCGGGCTCGATGCCAACCATCTGGACCAGGGCTTTCGGCAGTGTATCAATAACCATGTTTTCTCCCTTAAAAGAAACCAAAATCTACGCGCAATTTGAAAATCTGATCCCGGAAGCGAGCATTGGAGATTTTTCGGGGCGCCCTGCCCCCGCAGCGAAGCGAGGAGGTGCAGGGTCGAAAAATATCCAGCGAGCGGAGGGATCAGATTTTCAAAGATCTCAAATCTTGAAACCGCCGGTACCAAACGATTTTCAAAAACGTCTGCTAGCGAAATCTGACTTTCCGGCGGTACCGCTGGTAACCCTTGACCGATGTCTCTTTGGCGATGCCGAGATAAAATTCCTTGACATCCTCGTCCTCTCGAAGGATCTCGGGTTTTTCGGCGCGGACAATCCGTCCGTTCTCCATCAAAAAAGCGAAGTTCGCGTATTTCAGGGCCATGTTGACGTTCTGTTCGACCAGCAGGATTGTCACGCCATCCTTTTGATTGATGTCCCGGATGATGGTGAAGATGTCCCGGGTGAGCAGCGGCGACAGCCCCAACGAAGGCTCATCCAGCATCAGAAGTTTCGGTCGGCTCATCAGCGCCCGGCCGATGGCGAGCATCTGCTGTTCCCCGCCGCTGAGATGGCCCGCCTCTTGATCCTTCCTGGCCTTCAGAATCGGAAAGTGATCAAACACATGGTCGATGTCATCCTTGATCTTTTTTCGGTCCCGGCGGGTATAAGCGCCCATCATGATATTTTCCAGCACGGAGAGCTCCGGGAAAACCTCCCGACCCTCCGGAACATAGCTGATTCCCATGCGGACGATCTCGTCGGTGTTCTTCCGGTCGATTCGTTCGCCCATGAATTCGATCGTACCCTTTTCCGGTTGCTCCTCTTTCAGGTCATAGAGGAGGCGCATGATGGTCTTCAAGGTCGTCGATTTCCCCGCCCCGTTGGACCCCAGGAGAGCCACAATATCGCCTTGCTTCACCTCGAAAGAGATACCGTGCAGCGCCCGGATCAGATCATACCAGGTTTCGATATTGTTTATTTTCAGCATCAATGCTCCTCCCCCAGATATGCCTTGATGACCTCCGGGTGGCTCTGGACTTCCCCCGCTACCCCTTCGACGATCTTCTCGCCCTGGTTCATCGCAAATATACGGTCGGAAATGCCCATGATCATGTTCATATCGTGCTCGATCAGCAGAATCGTCACCTGATAGTCGGCCTG
>CAKKRN010000054.1 GCA_919902745.1 Syntrophaceae bacterium
AACCCGGCGCACCATTCGGGACGACCTGCCGCGGATCGTCCCGCTCCTTGGCCAGAGCGATCACATCGACCCCGTCGACGGCCAGGTCCTTCAGGACGGCAAGGGCGACGCCAAGCTGCCCCTTTCCCCCATCCACGATGACCAGATCGGGGAGGTTCTCCCGTTTTTGATAGCGCCGTTTCAAGACCTCATACATCATCGCGTAGTCATCGGCGCCGGGAACCGTCCGGATGCGGAAGCGGCGATACCCCTCTTTCGCGGGAACGCCGGCCGTGAAGGCGACCAGCGAACCGACGGCATGTCTGCCGCCGATGTTCGAGATGTCGAAACACTCGATCCGCCGGGGGAGGTTGCGAAGCTTGAGTTTCTCGACGAGCAGCCGGAGCGCCTCCTCCGGGCGGTCTGCGGCGAGACGCGCGGTCTTGAGGGCGTTTTCCGCATTCCGCCCGGCGATCCCGACGAGGGCGAGGGTCTCCCCCCGCTTCGGAGAGACGAGGCTCACCCCCCTTCCCTTCTTCTCCGCGAGCCATTCCGCCAGAACCAAGCCGTCCTCCAACGCCATCGGCACAACGACCTCATCCGGGATATCCACGACGCCGTCGTAATACCGCATCAGCAGAGAGGAGAGGATCTCGCCGGTCTCAGCCCGAAGGCGGATCAACGGAAAGGTTTTCTGGCCGATCATCCGGCCGCTGCGGACGAAGAGGAGCGCGATCTGCGTCAGGTCCTCCTCGCGGCAGAGGCCGAAAACATCCCGGTTCCGGCCGGTCATGGAGACGATCCGCTGCTTTTCGAGGGTCTCCTCGAGCGCCACGATCCGGTCCCGCAGAACGGCCGCCTCCTCGAAACGGAGCTCCTCCGCCGCCCCGTTCATCCGGGTGCGGAGGTCGCCGATCAGCGCCCTTTCCCGGCCCTCCAGGAAGGCGATGCCGTCCTTCACCAGATGCTGATAGTCGGAAAGCCCGATCCGGCCGACGCAGGGGGCCGCGCAGCGCCCGATCTCGTATTCGAGGCAGGGGCGGCGGCGCGCCTTCAACTCCCGATCCCGGCAGATACGGAGCGGCAGAATCGTTTGAAGGAAGCGGAGGGTCTCCTTCGCCGCGGCGCCGGAGGGATAGGGGCCGAAATGGCGTGCGCCGTCCTTTTTCGGACGGCGCACGAGCTGAAAGCGGGGAAAGGGTTCGGACGGATCGATCCGGATGTTGTAGTAGGATTTGTCGTCCCGGAAATCGACGTTATAGCGCGGCCGGTGCTCCTTGATCAGGTTGTTCTCAAGGATCAGCGCCTCCTTTTCCGTTCCGGTGAGAATGAATTCCATATCCCGGATTCGGGAAACGAGGAAGGGGATCATCGCCCGCGCGTCGGTACGGGCGAAATAGGCCCGGATCCTTGACTTCAAGTCCCTCGCCTTGCCCACGTAGAGGATCTCTCCGGACCCGTCCTTCATCAGATAGACGCCGGGGCTCCGGGGGGCATGCCGGATCTTCGTTTCCAGATCGCCGGTCATCGGCTTCCGACCGTCAGTTTATCGTTTTCGCGCCCATTTTCTTCTGCAGCGCGTCGCCGAGGGAGCCGAAGGAGCCGGGGGCCTTGCCCACGTACTGTTGAAAATCCTCCAATTCCTCCGCCTTCTCTTCTTCGGCGTCCCCGACCGGCGCCAGCGAGATGCGCTTGGCGGCCCGGTCGATCTTCTCGATCTTCACCTGGACCCCCTGCCCTTCCGTCAGCACCTCCGAGGGGTGGGTGATCCGCTTCCCGCGACCCAGCCTGGAGATATGGATGAGTCCGTCCACGCCGGGGATCAGGGTCACGAAGGCGCCGAACTTGGTCAGGCGAGCCACGGTTCCCGTGAAGCTCGATCCCTCGGGAAACTCCGCCTCGACCCTCTCCCACGGATCGGGAAGGTTCGAGCGGAGGCTGAGCGAAATCCGGTTCTGCTCCCAGTCCAGCCTCAGGATGGCCGCCTCGACCTGCTGGCCGACGGACAGCTTCTCCGCGATATCGCCCACGTGCTCCCAGGCGATTTCGGAGATGGGGATGAGCGCCTGCACGCCGCCCAGATCGACGAAGGCCCCAAATTTCTGGAGGGAAACGACTGTCCCCTTCACCATCATCCCCTCTCGGAGCGACTCTTTCAGGACTTCTTTCTGCTTGGCCTGTTCCTCCTCCAGAAGCGCCCGGTGGGAAACGACGATGTTCCGGCCCCGCTCGCCGTACTCGATGATCCGGAAGTTCAGCCGTTTCCCAATCCAGTCCGCTGGCGTCGCCACGCGGAAAAGCCCCATCTGGGAGAAGGGGCAGAACCCCCGGACATCGCCGGCGACGCGGATCTCGAAGCCGCCCTTGACCTCTTTTTCGACGAGCCCCTCCACGGGAATCCCGCTGTGCGCCGCATCCGCAAGAAAGGTCCGGCTGGCTTCGCCGCTGCTGATTTTCGTCGAAAACAGTTTTTCGTTGTGCTGGGATGAGAGGAAATAGGCCCGGATGGTCTCACCTTCCTTGACCGTCACGTTCCCCTCCGCGTCGAGAAACTCCCGCCGGTCCAGATACCCCTCGTGCTTTCCGCCCACGTCGATGAAGACCCATTCCGGGGTGATCTTCACGATCATCGCCTCCACGCGCTGGCCCGGCTTCAGCCATCCCTGCTCCATCCCGCTTTCGTCCAGCAGTTCGGCGAAACTCTTCTCGCTCCCGGCCTCTTCCATCTTCTGATTCGTTTCCTCCATGGTTCTCCTCATGCAATAAATAAAATGTGCGGCATCTTGCCCC
>CAKKRN010000055.1 GCA_919902745.1 Syntrophaceae bacterium
TCATTTGTCGACCCCCTCGACCTGATAGCCGATGGCATGGTAACCACGCAGACGTTTCTGGAACATCCGCATCGTCATCGGCAACGTCTCATCAACGTAATCATAAATGATCACTTCTGATTTTCCGTCGTGTGCGCGGTGGAGGCGTCCGGCGTACTGGGCCAGCGTCCCTTTCCAGGAGATCGGCAGGGTCAGGAAAAGGGTGTCGAGGCGCGGATCGTCGAATCCTTCCCCAAGGTAACGGCCGGTGGCGAGGATCAGCCGCTCCTCTTCGTCGGGGATGCGGGCAATCTTCTCCGCAATCGACTTTCTCTGTTTTGGCCCCATGCCGCCTTTCATTACGATGACGTTCCGGGCAAACCGGGAAAACCGCTCCGCAAGGCAATGAAGGTGCTCCTTTCTTTCCGTAATAACGACCGGGGAACGTTTTTTCTCCAGCGCCTTCAGGACGTCGTCGAAGATCATGTCGTTTCTTTTCTCATCGGCGACGAGGGCGGCGTAGATGTCGGTAATGGAGGGATCCTTATCGGAGCCTGATCCTTGGGGCATCCGGAAGCCCGTCTTCCTTGGGATCACATGGTGGGCAAACGGGCGGGCATCCGCCTGCCGCCGTGCATCATCCTTGAAGCGGACCGGACCGCACTGCATGAAGATGATGGGATGGTGGCCGTCTTTCCGGGTGACCGTAGCGGAAAGTCCCAGCACATACTTTGCCTTGCAGCGGCGGGCGACATTCTCAAAACTCACGGCGGAGAGGTGATGGCATTCATCGACGACGAGGTGTCCGTATTGGGCGACGCTGTCATCCACGCCGGTCTTCTTGTGGAGACTCTGGATCAGGGCGACATCGATCATGCCGGAAGGATCTCGTTTCCCGTCTCCGACCCGACCGACGGCGAGGGCATCCCCTTCCAGAAACGTCTCCAAGCGTTCCAGCCACTGATCAAGAATCTGACGGCGGTGCACGAGGATCAGCGTATTCACGCCCCTCCGGGCGATCATGGATATGGCGACAATCGTCTTGCCGAAGGCCGTCGTCGCCGCAAGAACGCCCGTTTCATACGGCAGCAGGTGTTCAAAAGCCGTCTGCTGCTCCGGCCGCAATACCCCCCGGAAGGTAACATGCAGGGGTTGTCCCCCGTTTCGTTCATCGACCATGCGGGGTTGAATATGCAGGGTCTGAAGGAGATCCAGGAGCGCGTTCAGGCAGCCCCGGGGAAGCGCCAGGTGTTGCAGATATTCCTCCGCGCAGGAGATCAGGCGGGGCTTGTCGTAAGTCGGCATGCGCATGGCCTGGGCCTTGTAGAATTCCGGATTCGGAAAAGCCGCCAGGCGGATGATGCGGTTTCGCAGCGAGGGGGGAAGGCCGCTCTTTTCGATGTAGATCTGGTTGCCGAGGAGCAGTGTAACCTGCCCGGGAAGAGGACCGGTCATTTTTGGCGTCCCGACGATCTGAGAGGGCAGGAGGGTCCATGGCGTGTCGGAGTCGTCATCCAGGATCTCCATGTGCGCCCCGAGGATGCGACCCGTTTGCGTCCCTTTTTCGACGAGGGTCTCCACCTGCCGACGGCTCATCCGCTCCAGGGAAGAGAGATACTCCCACTGATCGTCAAAAGGAATGAAGTCATCATTCAAAAATAGGGTGTTGCCCTGATCCCGTGGTTTTTTCTGCAGCGGCAGGGCGATCAGGTTACCCAGGCCGCCCTTTGGCATCGTATCCTGGTTGGGGAAGAGGCGATCATAGGAATCCAGGCCGATCTCCGGACGCTGTTCCATCGTTTCCGTGAGGAGACAAGTCCCGAGACGGCGGGCCAGAGTCGCAGGGATGGGTTCGGAAAAGAAGAGCCAGACATGGCCCCCGTTGCCGGATCGCGAACGTTCCAGGGCCGCCGGCACATTCATCTGTTTGCAGACATTGAGAAAGGCGGCAACATCCCCCATCCAACCCTGTTTGTCGAAATCCATGGCCAGAAACCGGCAGGTTTCGTCGGGAAGGAGGGGATAAGCGCCGATGGTAAAATCATGCGCTCCCTCACGATTCGTCTTCGCCTGGGAATCAGATCCCGAAAGATGATTCCGGATAACCGCGTCGGTGACGGGGAGGTAATCCCGCTGTGGGCATGCGCCGCATTTTACCTGCGGTTTTCCGCACAATCCCGTTATCCACTCATTTCTACAGGCGGGCTGATAACCGGATTTTCCGGTGTTACGGCTCTCCCACCGCCGCGGATAGACCTCTTCGCGACCACGAAACAGACGCCGGAACAAGGCGATTTTTTCTTCCGCAGGTGAGAGGTTGGTAACGCTTGCAAGTGTGTTTTCGGTAAAAACAGGAGTGCTTTCCCGGATGAGATGCCGATGGGCTTTCAGGGATTCAATCTCCGCCAGGATCTTGCCCCGCACCTCATCCAGTCCCGCCAATCTGGCCTCGGCTGCCGCGATGGCCTCTTCAATCTCCGGGTGAGGGTATTCACTCATGGGATCAACTTGATTGTTTGAGTGGTCATGATTTTCTTGAAACCTTCATGACG
>CAKKRN010000056.1:0-1800 GCA_919902745.1 Syntrophaceae bacterium
TACAGGGACTCGGGAGTCGATATCGACCGGGCGAACTCCTTTGTCGAGAAGATAAAACCCCTGATCAAGGCCACCTCGCGCAGAGAGATGATGAGCGGCATCGGCGGGTTCGGCGGTCTCTTTCATCTGGACATCAGCAAACACAGGGATCCCGTCTTGGTCTCTTCGACCGATGGCGTGGGCACCAAACTCAAGATTGCACAGATGATGGACAAACACGACACGGTCGGGATCGACCTTGTGGCGATGTCCGTCAACGACGTCGTCGTCCAGGGTGCGGAACCCCTCTTTTTTCTCGATTATATCGCGACCGGGAAGCTCTGCGTCGAGACCGGCGTCCGGATTGTCGAGGGGATCGCCCGAGGGTGTCAGGAGGCCGGCTGTGCGCTGATCGGCGGGGAAACAGCCGAGATGCCGGGATTTTACCCGGATGGAGAGTATGACCTTGCAGGGTTCTGCGTTGGCGTGGTCGAGGCGGATAAACTGATCGACGGCTCTGAAATCCGCGTCGGCGACCGGATCCTCGGGATCGCCTCCTCTGGTCTTCACAGCAACGGTTTTTCGCTGGCCAGGCGGGTTCTTTTGGAGCAGGGTCAACTCCATCCTGAAGATAAAGTGGACGGGTTCGATCAGGTACTGGGTCTCGAACTTCTCAAACCCACGCGGATTTACGTCAAATCGATCCTGAATCTCATCAAAAACTTCAACATTCGAGGAATCGTTCATATCACCGGTGGCGGCTTTATCGACAACATCCCCCGGATTGTACCCGGTCCGTGCAGGGCCGTCATCCGGAGGGGAAGTTGGGCTATTTTGCCGATCTTCGATCTGATCCAAAGGGTGGGAAACGTCGATGAATACGAGATGCTCCGGGTGTTCAACATGGGGATCGGCATGATCATCATCGTGGCGGAAAAGGACCAGGAGGAGATCATGGAGCGGTTGGAGAAGTTGGGCGAGAAGGCGTATGCCCTCGGGACGATTGAAAAGAGGGAAAACGATCAGCCGACGGTCTCTTTCATATAGCGACGCGGTTGCGGTTGGAAATTAGAGCAGCATTTGCGGTACGGACGGGCAACGGTCATGACGAAAAAAATTCCGGTCGGTGTTCTCGCTTCGGGAAGCGGTTCCAATCTTCAGTCTCTGATCGATCATATCGAGGCCGGAAGGCTGGATGCGGAAATCCGCGTTGTCCTCTGCAACAACGCCGACGCCTACGCGCTGGAACGATGCCGAAAACACTGCATCCCGGCGCGCGTGGTCGACCATCGCGCGTTCGCCTCCCGGGAGCTTTTTGACCGACACATGATCGAGATCCTGAGCGCCTGCGGGGTAACGCTTGTCGTCATGGCCGGGTTCATGCGGCTTCTCTCTCCGGAATTTTTTCGGGCCTTTCCGCTGCGGATCATGAACATCCATCCGGCGCTTCTCCCCTCCTTCCCGGGAACACACGTTCAGCAGAAGGCCTTGGATTACGGCGTCCGATTTTCAGGGTGCACCGTTCATTTTGCGGACGAAGGGGTCGATTCGGGTCCGATTATCATCCAGGCCGTGGTTCCGGTTTTCGATGAGGATACCGCAGAGAGCCTTGCCGAGCGGATCTTGAAGGAAGAACACCGAATTTATCCCCAGGCTGTACAGTACTACGCGGAGGGCAGAATCGAGATCGCGGGCCGCCGGGTCCGGATCCGGAACGGCTGCGCGACAACGGAAAAGGCGCTGCACAATCCGCCTCTGACCTTTTATTAGTCTTTGGGGACACGATGCGGCATCATGGCGGGGACACGATGCGGCATCATG
>CAKKRN010000056.1:1900-5204 GCA_919902745.1 Syntrophaceae bacterium
GGGGACACGATGCGGCATCATGGCGGGGACACGATGCGGCATCATGTCCCCGGTCGGAGCTTTTTTATTTATTTCCCACCCTTATCGGTCCAGGTATGTACGATACGCTCATCATAGGTCGGGATTTGAGTTCCCTGATAGCCGCCGTGACATCCATTCGACAGGGGCGGGAGACGGTTCTGATCATGGAAGGGGATCCCGAGATGGCGCATCAGGAAGGGGGATACCTTTTTCCGTTCGATCCGCGCCCCGTTTCGGGGCTTGCGGATCAGCAACTGGTTTCCAGTTTTTTCCACAACCCTTCATCGCCTATAGCCGACGAACCCGCCATATCTCCGATGAATCCGGCGTTTCAGGTGATTCTCCCCGGCCACCGGGTGGACCTGTTCCCGAATCAGGGGCAGCTAATCGGTGACCTGATCCGTGAATTTCCCGATCAGAAACGGGAGATCAACCGTTTCTATCGGGCCGTCGCGAAAGCCGGTCGCCTGATCGAGCGTCGGCTCGAGGAAGACGCGGCCGGCGGCCCCTTTGATGGTAAGATGTTCCTGCGCCGTCTGGCCCGTTTCCCCGCAGAACTCGCAGCGCGTTATTCCCTGGTCCTCCCGGGAGGTGGCAAGGCTATGGCATTCCGAAGAATCATTCAAGCCCAGCTAAAGTTTCTGTCCCACCTGACCATGGATGACGATCAGCTTCCACTGTCCGCGGCTTATCTCCTTTCCCTCCCCTCGCGGGGTCTTTTCTATCCGCAGGGGGGGGTGAACGCGTGGATGTCTCGGCTCCGTCGTGCTTTTACTGACCACGGCGGCATCCTCTGCGAGGGGTGTTCGGTCATCCGTATGGAGACAAAGCCGGAAGTCATTGTCGATCTGGAAATGGCAGGGTCGTCCTCAACCCTGCGCGGCAGGAAGCTTATCGTCAGCGCACAGTGGGAAAAACGGGATCTGCTGCTTCCGGTGCGAAAGAGGTTTTTCCGAAGGTTCCGTTGTTTTGATTCCATCCGGACCGCAGGGTATCCCTTTTACCTTCATATGGGCGTACGTGCAGAGGGACTCCCTGAAAAAATGGCGGCGTATGCCGTTGTGGTCCGGGATGGAGACGGTGTCGTGACGGATCGGGACCTCGTCTTCCTCGAAACAAGCCTTCCGGGGGAAACGGAGCGAGCCCCCGAGGGCCGGAGAGCGATCACGGCCACGGTTTTTCTGGCCGATTCGCCGCTGCGGCTCAATGATCAGGAACTTAAGGACGCGGCAACGAACATCATCGATTCCCTGGAGGGATTCCTGCCCTTTCTGCGGGAGAATATCGATTATCTCCATGTTGATAAGTCCATCGCAATTTCGCGCCGTTATCAGGAAATGGCCAACCGGAAATACCGGACCCCCAAGCGGCCATTTTGGGGAATGACGACCCTCTCGCCCGGAACCGGTATCCCGAATGTGCTGCTGACCGGCGCCATTTTGAGAGCAGGTCTTGGTTTTGAGGGAGAAATCATCGCTGGGATCGATACCGCCATGAGGGCAGGAAGAGAGGTTCAACACGATGGATAAAGAAATTCCTTATGATTTTACCATTCAGAGCCTGGGGGCATGCACCATCCCATCCCCCATAAACGTCAGCTATTTTACGCCGGATACCAAAAGGATCCTGTTCAATATCTATCTCGATCAGAATGCTGATGGGGACACCTTGCCGCAAGGTGTCCCCGGAATACCCCTTTCCCTCGAGGTGGCGGGACCGCGCGAGAAGATCTTTTTCGATCCCTCCAAGACAAAAGCCGCCATTGTCACCTGTGGCGGCCTCTGTCCCGGGATCAACGATGTGATCCGATCGCTCGTGATGGAACTCTATCACCGATATGGGGTACGGAATACCATTGGCATCCGGTATGGCTTTCAGGGTCTGATTCCAAAATTCCGCCATCCCACCGTGGAGTTAACGCCGGATATGGTCAAGGACGTCAATACCATCGGAGGGTCGATCCTCTCCTCGTCCCGTGGGCGCCAGGACATCGGCGAGATGACGGATGCCCTCAAGCGGATGAATACGGATCTCCTGTTTTGCGTGGGGGGAGACGGGACGATGAGGGCGACCGAATGCATCACCAAAGAGATCACGCGCCGGGGTCTCAATATCGGCGTGATCGGCGTTCCGAAGACCATTGACAACGACCTTAACCTGATTCAGAAGACCTTCGGCTTCGATACGGCGATTTCCGAATCGGTCAAGGCCCTTCAATGCGCCCATGTCGAGGCCAGGGGCGCCCCCAACGGGATCGGCCTGGTCAAGATCATGGGACGCCAGTCGGGCCACATTGCCGCCGGCGCCGCTTTGGCGCAGACCGATGTTAATTTCGTCCTGATCCCAGAGGTTCCCTTTGATCTGGAGGGGGAGAATGGTTTTCTCAAGGCCGTCGAGAGGCGTCTGCAGCAGAGTTCGCATTGCGTGATCCTGGTGGCCGAGGGGGCAGGGCAGGAGCACATCCGCCAGGAGGGTCAGCGCCTGGAAACGGATGCCTCGGGAAATCCCCGCCTGCTCGATATCGGGATCTTCCTGAAGGCGAAAATTGAAGAGTATTTCAGCAAAATCGGCAAGGAAATCAACCTGAAATACATCGATCCCAGCTATACAATTCGCAGCGTTCCGGCAAACGCCAGCGACAGCATGTACTGCGGCGCCCTCGGACAATATGCGGTTCACGCCGGAATGGCCGGCAAAACCGGCATGCTCGTCGGTCTGATGAAGGACGAATATGTCCATATTCCCCTCAAAGTGATCAGTTCGGGTACGATGGTCGATCCGGGCGGAAACATCTGGATGAGGGTTCTCGAAGCCACGGGGCAGCCCCCTTCCATGAAAAACGACTAAAAATAGCTTGCAATTCAGCCGGATTTGATTTAGAAACCGGCAGCATTTCAGAGAGGAGCTTGGATATGTCGAAAATCTGTGAGATATGTGGCAAGAAACCGGTGAAGGGCCATAAGGTCAGCCATGCGAACAACAAGAGTGTGAAGATCTGGCGCCCCAACCTTCAGAAGATCCGGTGTGTCGACGGTAAGACGGGAGAGGTAAAGCGGGTCAAAGCCTGTACCCGTTGCATCCGTTCAGGCTTTCTCAAAAAGGCCGTCTAAAGTCGGAAAAGGGGACACCTTGCCGCAAGGTGTCCCCCCATACGGGCCGGAGCGGCTAATGCTGCTCCGGCCTTTGTGATTTGATCTTATGGTCTGTAACGGAATAGCTATTACATTCATGCATCTCATATTCAGGTCATCTTTGCCCGATCCTCAATCGCAAAATCCTCGAA